>JAGGZE010000065.1 GCA_021162205.1 bacterium | reverse complement strand
CTTCGAGTCTATCCCGAATCGACTGAATGGAATCTTTCAATGCTTGAATAATTTCGGGAGTCCAATGTTCGTAAAAAATCTCGACACCGCCTATTGTAACCGCAACATTGCCTTTTGCACTCACTCTGACAGATTTCTTGTCGATTTTCTGTGGAAGGAACTCGATTTTAATTCTCGACTCACCTGCGGGAATACTTATTGTTCCGACTCGCTCGACCAACGACCTATCTTTAAATACGGTTACTTTATCGATTTTTGTTTTCGATATAATATTACCGACTTTAAGCACTGTTTGTGAATTTTTCTTATCTGTCGAAATTTGAGCGGTTAATGGTGTGATGAACATAAAAAATGCAGCAAAAAAAGATACCATAAATAAATATAGTTTTTTCATAAATCCCCCTTAAAATTGTTATGCTTAATCAAAATTCTAATGGACAATAAAACCGATTCTTCTCAATCTAAATGCAGGTGGAAAATGAAATATTCGTTTTAGAAGAACCTTGTAAATATCGATAGAATGCTGAATAGTGCGTGCCTCTGGACCGAGGTCGATAGATAGATATACAAAAATAGGACGAGCTTTGACATCTTTCAGTGGCACAGGTCCCCAAAATCGCGAATCATCGGAATTGTCGCGGTTATCGCCCATCGCGAACACGCAATCTTTCGGCACGATATAGGGACCGAAATTATCCCGCTGTGGGTAAAATCGCGGGTCGATATGTTTTCCACCGGGTGCGAGAGGCACTTTTTTGCCATTTATGAATAAATCTTTATTTTTAACTTCGACTGTATCGCCCTCGACAGCGACACATCGTTTGATTAAATCTCTGCCAGGCATTTTAGGATGTTCGAAAATGATAATCTCTTCCCTACGCGGAGGACGAAAATGATATGTGATTTTTTCACCGAGCAAAAAATCGCCGATTAAAAGTGTATCCTCCATCGAACCCGACGGAATCGTAAAAGCTTGAATTATAGTGGCTCGCAGAATCAATGCAAGTAATATCGCGAGTATAAATGAAACCCATCCAACAAGTTGATTATGCGGCTTAAATTCGGGTTTGTTATCCTTAACTTTCTTTTTTCTCGAATACGACATTTTTTATTGTTCTCCTTAGAATTAAATGTTTTTTCATAGGGAAATTAGATAACCGATTTAAACAAAAATTGCAAAATGTTTTTTAATTTAATATTGTCTGCTTTCGCAAAATAAATGTTTTCTGGGAAAAACCTCTTTTAGAACACAGGCGAATGCGAGCATGTTAAGTTAGAATGTAAAATTATCAATGCAAATGAATACATTCATTCCAGTTATGATTACGCAGCACAAGAAGGAATTCCCGATTTTATCGGGAAGGAAATTTGTGCCAAGAAAACACCCTAAGGGTGTAGAAAATATCGCAAAATCCACAACCCAATATTCGCATAAATACCGACTACGACATCGTCTAAAAGCACACCCCATCCACCTTTGATTTTTTCTGCTGCATTAGCGGGAGGAATTTTCAAAATATCGTAAATTCTAAACAGGAAAAAACCGACCACGAAAATTCGCCAATCCTTCGGCATCCACGCATAAGTTATACCCATTCCGATTACCTCGTCGAAAACAATCTGGCTGGCATCTTCTTTATTCCAAAATTTCTCACCGAAACTACAAAAATAGGCTGCAATCGGCAAAAGGACAATCAAGCTCATAACATACCATATCGATTGTGTCGGTAAAAACCATATCAGAACCGCTGCGAAAAAACTCCCCACAGTTCCCGATGCAATCGGACTATATCCCGCACCTAAAAATGTCGCTATTATTTTTTTTATTATTTTCATAAAAGGATTTTAAACAAAACTATCCAGTGAATTTAATCGCCCGGTCGAATTCAGATGTATTAGTTGCAGCAGCTCTACCAGCATCCTCGGTGATAAGCCCATCTTTAACCAATCTCACAGCCGCCTGGTCGAATGTCTGCATACCATATTCCTTATAACCCTTTTCCATAATCGACGGAATTTGCTCGATTCTATTTTCCAATATCGCCGAACGAATTGTCGCAGTGTTGACTAAAACCTCTGCGGCAAGCACAAGACCACGCTTATCTCGACGCTTAACGAGCCGCTGCGAAATTATACATATCAAATTAGCCGCAATCTGCGAACGAACCTGCTGCTGCTGCGTTTCTGGAAAATATGAAATCATTCGTGCAATAGTCTCTTTGGCATCGACAGTATGGAATGTGGAAAATACAAGATGACCTGTTTCAGCAGCTTGAAGAACTGTCGCAATCGTATCGACCTCGCGCATCTCACCTACCATAACGACATCGGGGTTCTCGCGAAGTGCAGCTTTTAATGCTTTTAGAAAACTCGATGTATCTACCCCTACCTCACGCTGATGAATTACCGATTTGCTGTCGGTGTAGATGAACTCTATAGGGTCCTCGATTGTTATAATATGAGCTTTACGGTGCTTATTCATAAATTCGACTGTCGAAGCTAATGTCGTCGTTTTCCCAGAACCTGTAATTCCAGTAACAAGCACGAGTCCTCTCGGTCTGCGAGCGATATTCTGCATTACAACAGGCACACGAAGGTCATCGAGACTTGGAATTTCCAATGGAATATATCGCATCGCAATAGCATATTCGCCGCGAGAACGATATATATTCACTCGAAAACGGGCTTTCCCAGGAATCGAGTAAGTAGTATCGATTTCAGTGAATGAACGAAGGTGTTTGCCCTTAGCCTGTGCAAGAAGACTGAACACGAGATTAGTTATATCCTCTGAGCGAAGCGGAGCGCCTTTGACAATAAACAAATCGCCATATAGCCTGACAATCGGTGGCCTGCCGACTTTAAAATGAATGTCGGACGAACCCTGTTCTATCGCTTTAAGGAAAAATTTATCTAAGTTCATAAATCCTCCACATTAAAATTATTTCATTCACAATATTATTCATAAATCGAATAAAACAAGTAAAATTTTTATGGTTGTGTCTGTTTTACGCACATGGTATCCAGGAACAATGTAGAGACGCAAAATCTTGCGTCTTTACAAAAAAGCAGGTCGACTATGATGGGAGCTAGTCCTGCGAATTTTGGATTGTGATAATTTATTTAAAATAATTTGCAATATTTGGTTTAGAGTTCGATTGTATTTCTATCGATTTTTTTATCAATATAACAAAAAATAATCGATGGTAAATATTTTCAGTGGTGTAAAATTCATCCTCGATGAGTCTGTGAAAAATTTCTACATAGCAAGCAGTGAATTCGTAGCGGGAAAGATGGAGTAAATATCAATCTTCGTATAATTCCTCTATGTCATCGATGTGTTTCACATCCACCTGAATCGCCCATTTTGCAGTGTCATAAAAAATATTTAATCTACAATATCGATGCTGTAATGTAAGTCAATAGTGCCAAAATCCAGGCTACACCGAGCGACATTCCTGCCGATAGAAAAACCCATTTAAATTTCCCCGTTTCAGCTTTGATAGCCGCCAATGTCGCAATACAAGGCGTGTATAACATCGCAAATACAAGAAATGCCCATGCAACAGGTATAGGGAAATCGGTAGCAAGCTTATCGGGAAGTTCTGCTTTATCGGTTTGATATAATACGGTCAACGATGAAATAACGATTTCTTTTGCCACAAAACCGAAAGTTAATGCAACCACACCTTGCCACTGAATATGCTGTAGTGTAAATACAGGTTGAATTATTTTCCCGAGTTTCCCTGCATAGCTATTTTCCGAACCATATTGCACTCCTGCGGGAAGACTTCCGAGAATCCAAACTAATATCGCTCCAAGAAGTATAACTGTTCCAGCTTTGCGTAGAAATGCCCCCGAATGTATAGCGGTATGTTTGAATATTATTCGCCACGCTGGAAAATGATATTTTGGTAATTCCATAACGAATGGCGATGCTAATCCGCCGAAAAATATTTTTTTGAGAACTAATGCCACTAAAAGTGCTACTACAATTCCTAAAAAATACATCGAGAAAACCACGATAGATGGGTTTTTGGGGAAAAGCAAACCCGCAAAAATAATCAATACAGGCAACCGTGCCGAACAGGGAACGAAAGGTATCACAAGCATTGTCGATAATCTATCTCTCGGGTCGCGCAATGTTCTCGTGGAAAGTATAGCGGGGATACTGCATCCGAAACCGAGCAGTAATGGGATGAAACTTCTCCCATGAAGTCCAAACTTATGCATCAAGCGGTCCATTATGAATGCCGCTCGCGCTATATATCCCGAATCCTCGAGAATAGCGATTAGCAAAAAAAGAATAAAAATATTCGGTAGAAAAACAACAATACCACCGACTCCACCGATTATGCCCTCCGATATTAGCGATGCAAATAAAGTCGAATTAAAATGCACTGTTAAGAAAGAAAAAGTTATATCACCCAACCAGCTAAAAAATTGGTCTAAATAACCTGCCAAAAAACCACCGACTGTGAAGGTCAGATAAAAAATTGCAAACATAATGCCTGCAAAAATCGGGAAACCGAGCCAGCGATTTAATACTAAATCATCGAATTTATCGGTTAATGAATTATAACTATTCTTTTTATTAATTTTTACAGTCTCCTCGAACAAACCTGTTGCCCATGCAAATCTCGCTTGAGCGAGAATCGTATGAATATCGTCGTTATATAATTTTTCCAGTTTCCGCCGCTCATTTTGAATAATCTTTACATTATCGGTAGAATTTTTACTTTTATATATAACTTCCGAATAAATCTCGGGGTCCTCCTCCAAAAGTCTTGTCATAACATACCTTAAAAGATGACATTTGGGAACAAAACCCTCGACCTTGAAACAGCGAAGAGCATCATCGATAGTCGCAAGCGAATCTTCGATATCATCGGGATACATCAATGGTTTAGGGTGAATTTGTTTTTCGGATACATCGACCAAAGCATCGATTACTTTTTCTATACCGATTCCTTTGATGCCGATTGTTGGAATAACAGGAATGCCGAGTATATCCGACATTTTCTCGACATCTATTTCATCCCCTTGCTTTTTAGCGAGGTCGAACATATTCAATGCGATAACCGCCGGATGACCGATATCGATTATTTGAGCGATTAGATATAAATTGCGCTCGAGATGTGAGGCATCGATAACCGCCAAAACAACATCGGGATGCTCGTATAATAGAAAATCCCGCGCAATTTTTTCTTCGGGTGAGAATGCCGATAGCGAATATGTCCCCGGTAAATCCACAAAATCGAGTGTTTTATCGCCATATTTTCTTTTACCTTCGACTTTTTCAACCGTAACACCCGACCAATTGCCAACTTTCTGCGATGCACCGGTTATAGAATTGAAAAGAGTAGTTTTTCCAGAATTAGGATTGCCCGCCACAGCGATTGTAATCTTATTTTTCATCACAATGTTCCTCGCAGTATTCACGCCACTTTTTCAAAATAGATGGGTCGAATTTAATGAAATTCGTAAGCAATTCGAACCTTTTTCTCGTTTTTGCAGATATCGAATGTTCCATTCCACAAGCCTGCGGCAGCGACACTTCTATATCGAGACCTAATATATCTACGAGAAAAATCAATAGTGTTTCGTGCCTTCGATATACCGATTTAGCAATCTTTAATCCCTTTCGAGTCAATTTTATGTATCCATAATGCTGATGTTCGAGCAATTCGAGTTCACTTAATCTCTGAATCGCAGAAATCGCGGTAGGAGGACGAACATCGAGCATTTCCGCAACTCCCTTAACACGAGCAACTATGTTTTCTTGCTGCAATAGATAAATTGCCTCGAGATAATCTTCGAGTTTCGATGAAATCTTTTTCATATTATAATCCTCTTATAATATTAGCTTCCTCTAATATTATAATACTAAACAAATTTTAGCTGTCAAGCTTTTTCTAAATTTTCTCTATAAAATATCGAACTCTAAATATTTTGGAGCATAAAAAAAAGCCCCTCATTCGAGGGGCTATCAAGATTTAATCGTTATATACTACTATCTAACGAGTGTCATTTTCCTTGTGATACTTCTTGTTCCTGCATTCAGTCTATAAAGATAAATTCCCGATGGCATTTCATTCCCGAGTTTATCCATACCATCCCAAATAACAGAATGCTTGCCCTGAATTGTTTCACCATCTGCGAGAGTGCGAACGACTCTTCCAGAAAGGTCTAAAATATCGAGTTTGACATTCTGTGAAGCATTAAGTTCGAATGAAATCTCGGTCGCAGGATTAAATGGATTCGGAGTATTGCCGAGAAGTATCGGTCGCGATGGAATCGATGAAATATCTTTGTCGGTTATACCATCTTCTCTTGAAATCGTGCATCTTATCATAGCTTGTAATACAGGAGGCGGAGCGGCATAATTAGTCTGCGGGAAGAAATTATAAAATCCAAAAGAAAGGTCATATTCGCCGAACCAAGTCATAGTATCGACATTATTATAATCGGTAGTTACGGCAACCCAGGAATCCTCATCGGCGCCACAAACAGCAACGATGAAATATTGGTCTGTCAAAGGTAATGCTTCTGTTAAATCATATTTTAATACTTCACCAGGAGGTCCCGAAGAAGGAAAATCCGATGGAAGTGCAACTTCATATTCTGCAAACGGACTTGTCGATGGACCATCTATAGGGTCGAAGGCAAATAATTTAAATGCTATCGTTCCCTGCCCTATTCCTTGAAAATATAAACTATTTAAGGAATAATCCGAAGTAACATCTGGCAATTCGAGCCTTAACCCGATTGCATCCTGATAGACCACCGTATCTGAGGGGTCTGTAACAGCTAGCCATTGCCCATAAGCCCAGTAAGGACCATAAACAGTCGTATCGCCAAATGTGTCGACTAATGTTACAGACATACTATCCCAAACACCATCGTCATAACCCATTGCAAATAAATCATCATAAACATGGAAATCGATTCTGCAGGTATCATTCGAATGGTTTTCATCGGGTCCATAAGTAGTCCAGGCAATGACATAATATGCACCTTCATCGGTCGGTGTCCAATTGGTCGATACATATTGCATTTCCATAAATGTTATTCCAACGATACCGAGGTCGTCTGAATCGATTTCGGTAGCAGTTGCAGAATCATAAAGAGCATAATGAACTCTCGGAGTTCCACTTTCAACACCATAACCTGTAACCTCGAAAGAAATTGTTGCCGGCTCATCGACATTGATAGGACTTGTCAAAATATTAGAAATTCCAGCGTCATAATCGAGTCCAGTAACACCATACACAGCAAAATTATCCAAATAGAAACCCGCTCCTGCACCACCATCATCATTATTATCAAAAAGGAATAAGAACTTTATTCTTACATCCATTCCACGATAATCATAAAGGTTTAAACCTGCTTCCCAAGTAGCATTATATCCAGATGTATGCTCACAAAGAGCCCATTCTGGGTCGGTGCCATCGTGATACCAATCATAAATAAGTCTATTCCAGCTAAGCCCATTATCGGTCGAAACATATACGAGATAATAATCGTCGAGATAACCATCACCATCACCCTCACAATCGGGGGCATCTCTATATATTTCATAAGAAACAGTGGCAAGAAAATCATCGTCGATATGAATAATCGGAGTTGTGATTGCATAAACTGCATTGGGAATATTTTGCGCGAACATCGAATATGTTCCCTCATAAGTTTCAATCTCGGAAATCTGAGGTAGCGGAATATAAGTAGAAATAGATAGATTGAGCAAAGTCATCTCGGTAGTATCGCCATCGGCATTGTCGATAAAATATGTGTCGGCATCATCCGAAACCATAATATCATCTAATAGAACGCCGAAAAGTGCGGGGTTATCGACGGTGCAATATGAAATATCCGATGCAAATGCAAATGCAATATTAACGGTTTGACCAGTATATGCGGAAAGGTCGAATGTTTTTTCTACCCAACCACTGCTGCTTCCAGCCCAACCCGCAGTTAAAGTATCGATATTATATATAAAACCATACATTACCGAGCAAGGATAACCATCTGTCGGTTCGAGTAATGCCCAGGTTGTTCCGCCATCTGTTGAAATTCTAACATTAAAGCCATCCCAACCATCGACTACGGTGCCATCCGAAAGAGTTCCCGCAGATGCAGGTTCGACCGACCAATTTGCCATCATATCGAGAGTAAGCGAACCTGTTGCTGTCGTTGGAAGAGTTATCGATGGCGAAACGAGAAGATGTAACCAGCCATCTGCATATCCACCGACTTCCTCATTCCCACTCCACCAGCTATCACCATCATAAGTTCGAGATGTATCGCTTGTGATATGCCATTGTGGGTCGAGCACATCTGGCAGCCATCCTGAAAGGTCTCCCGATTCAAAACCATCGAAAAACAGAGTATCCATCGTTTGTGCTCCAACAAAAACCGCAAAAAGCACAAGAACACTCAAAAATACTAACTTTTTCATAACACCCTCCTTTTTGAATTATTTTTAAATATTTATATTTGCACTTCAACTTTGTCAAGAATTACATAGAACGAATTTTTTTCAGCATTCTCGAGTCCAATTTTTTTATCACAGCTACGAGAAGTTTCACAAGATTCAAATAATCGTCGATATGAAGAATACCATTGTGCGAATGAATATATCGTGTTGCGATAGAAAGCGTCAATGTTGGGACTCCGCTTCTTGTCATAGCGATTCTACCACCATCGGTGCCGCCTTTCGTAAGAGCGCCAAATTGATATGGAATGTTTTCCTTTTCAGCAGTTTCGACTACGAAATCTCTGAGAACCGTGTTCGGCAATAGACTGCCATCCATAATCGAAATCGATGGACCCTTTCCGCAATGCTCGGCGAAATCTGAATCATCGGAACCCGGTGTATCGGCAGCAATTGTAACATCGACAGCGAAACCGATATCGGGAGCGATTTCGTAAGCACTTGTGCCTGCACCTCTCAAACCGACTTCCTCCTCGACTGTGCCGACTCCAAAAACTGTATTGGGATGAGCTATGGCTTTCAATTCTCTCACTACCTCGATTGCAGTAGCCACACCGATTCGGTTGTCCCAAGCTTTTGCCATAAGCATTTTGCCATCGCCCATTTTGTGAAAATCAGAAATAGGCATTATAGGGTCACCCGGTTTTATTCCCAATTCTTTGGGAGCATTATAGTCATCGTGGCTGCCGACATCTATAAACATTTTATCGACATCCATCACTTTTTTGCGCTCATCGGCAGTAAGAACATGCGGAGCTTTCGCTCCAACCAGCCCGACAATTTCTTTGCCCGAACGAGTGCGAATTAAAACTTTTTGACCCAGAACAACATGTCCCCACCATCCACCGACCGGGCTAAACTTAATATAACCCTTAGAATTTATTCCCCTCACTATAAATCCGACTTCATCCATATGTCCAGCAATCATAATTTTAGGCGAATTCGATGTTCCTTTTTTGCTGGCGATAATGCTGCCGAGTCCCGCTGTCCAAACCTTGTCGGCATAACCCTTAATTTCATCTCTGAATACCTTTCGCACATCTCCCTCGAATGAGGATGGTCCGAAAGCATCCGTCAATCTTTTGAGGAAACCGATTACTTTCTCCTCGTTAACCTTTTTGCTTGTGCGCTTTGCCATTTTTCCTCCAGTCTCTTAAAATATTATTTATTTTTATGAACTTCATTAAATATCGAGATTGCTGAAAAATTCGGATAATAAGTTCCATATCCCAAATTTTCTACTCTTCCTCTTGCCCATTGTTAGATTCGAGTCTATCGGCTAATCCACCGATAATCGGAACCTGCCATTTTCTACCTTGAATAACATAAATAATACCCACCAATGCAGCGACAGAAGCGAGAAAAAGTGCCGCTTTCCAGAATAACGCTCCCAACAAAGCGATTACCTCGAATAGAAATAATAAAACCCCTTGTTTTCCGTGTTCGTAAGCGAAACGATTGGTCTTTTTCCCTTGAATAAAAGGAACGAAACAAAGAATAGGCAAATAAGCGAAAATTGCCATTGCTTTCCCCTCTTCGACATCATCGGAGGAAATTACATCGTCTGTGGATACTTTTTTGCTTCTTCCCGATGATACAAAATCTTTTAAGAAACCTAATGTATCCTTTGTTCTCATCGCTTAACCCTCACTTTTTTGGGGCTTAATATTAGTCGGTATCTGTGGCGATATCGAGGCATACGCTCGAGCTTTTGCTCGAGACAAAAGCACTATCGCTCTTTGCTGAAAAGGACTTTCAGGAAATTTCGCAAGAAAATCTTGATAATAATTAATCGCATTGGCAAAATCTCCAGAGACATCGTAACATCGCCCGATACTGAGCATTACTTCATCGTTATGGAAAAAATTCGGGTATTTATCGAGTATCTGCGTATAATACTTTATAGCATCGGTATATCTACTTTTGTCTTCATAACAGGTAGCTATTCCCATCAAAGCAGCAGGAGCAAGGTCGCTGTCGGGATGCTCGATAGCAAGATAATCTTCATACGCAGTTATAGAGGAATCGAGATAACCAAAAGCATAATTCAAATGAGCGAATAAATATTTAGCAATATCACCGGCTTGGGTGCCATTATATTTCCCCATAATCACTTTGACAGTATCTAACGCTTCATTATACTGTCCGGCATCCATCATCGTATATACGAGAGAAAGCTTGTATTTCGCATCTTTTTTATTCTTTTTGTTATAACTGTAATAACCGATTGCTCCCCCAGCAACTACAAGCACTATAATGACCCACACTAAAATCCTTGTCGGATTATCACTGGCATATCCATATATTTTTGCAACATCGGTTGCAAATTCATCTTTTTTTAAATCGTGTCTGTCTATTTTCTTCGTCATAAAACCTCCTGAAACAAAATTCAAATATCAAAAAGCGCTTCGTCTACTTAGACTATTATAATAACTTTTCATATGGGTCGAAAAGTTTCTTATACTCGAACATCGCATATCTATCGGTCATTCCCGCTATATAATCGGTTACAACCTGTTGTATACCATCTTCCTCGAGCCGCATTCTCGATGTTTTAGGCAATTGACGAGGCTCGTTCATATATGCTTTGAAAAGCGACTCGATAATGAGCCGCGCTTTGGTAGCCATCCTGAGAACCTTGTAATGTCGATACATATTCTCATACAAAAACTTTCCTGCATATTGAAGTTGGTCCTCCATCGTGGCTGAAAACCCGATTAATGGATACGGAGATTTTTCAACATCGGCGAGATTTTTAGGGTCGATAGTATTTAACCGTTTCTGCGATTCATCTAAAACATCGGTAACCAAAACATTTATAAGTGTTTTCACACATATCGAACGCAACATTTCATCGTTCACCTCGGGATGCTGTTTTTTTGCATCTTTCGATATATCCTCCCAAAGCGGGAAACCTTTCTCTAATTCCTCATTTGTAATAACTTTCGAGTTCAAACCATCATCGATATCGTGAGTCGTATAAGCGAGTTCGTCGGCAACATTTACGATTTGTGCTTCGAGTGCTGGAAGAACTTGTTTGGCAGTGAATAAACTTTTCTCGCCCGGCTGGTCGTATCTTGTGGAATGTTTTATTATCCCTTCTCGTGTTTCGCTTGTTAAGTTCAATCCAGGGAAATCGGGATATTTTATCTCGAGGTATTCGACCACTCTGAGCGATTGTCGATTATGTTCGAACCCACCGATATCCTGAGTTAATTCGTTAAGCACCTGTTCGCCTGTATGCCCGAATGGAGTGTGTCCGAGGTCGTGAGCCAACCCGATTGCCTCGACTAAATCCACATTGAGTGAAAGAACACGAGCAATCGCTCGGCTAACAGTAGCTACTTCGAGTGTATGAGTCATTCTGGTGCGGTAATAATCTCCCTCGTGATTTACAAAAACTTGTGTTTTATATTGGAGTCGTCGAAAGGCAGATGAATGAATGATTCGTTCTCTGTCCCGCTCGAATGGTGGACGATAAAGATGTTTGGGTTCGGGATAATGCCTTCCGCGTGACTCGACACTATGAACAGCATAAGGCACCAACCAAAGACTTTCTTTTTGCTCCCATTCTTTTTCAGACAAAATCCTGCTTGTCATAAAACCTTCAAAATAATTTTTTAATAACTTTTTCATCTATTCTGTTCCAAAAAACTAATTAGAACCTATTTAAAATAATCGCCGAATTTATTGCCCCCGAGGTTGTCCCTGCGGCTGAGTTTGACCATTCTGTCCCTGTTCTGCTGGAATTTGCTGCGTTGCGGTCGAACTTCCTTCCCGCTTCATAAGATTTCTATGCGATGACGGCATAGCAAGATAAATATTGATTACCGTTATTAGAACAACAAACACACCCGATAGCACAGCGGTTAGTTTTGTGAGAAATTCCATTCCACCTTTGCCACCGAATATATTATCGGCGACACCGACACCGAATGCTGCTCCAACTCCTCCCTGACTGCGCGGTTGAAGCATAATAGAAACAATTAAAATTATCGCATTCAAAACCAAAAGCACCAATAATATTGTTAAAATCATATATAATCCTCCATTGAAATATTGCAAACAAACTAACCATAACACCGAATTAGTCAAGGAAAATTATTTTTTTGATGTTCAATTTAATGTATAATATACAGGTTGCAAAATTTATTCCTGGAACTCGATGACATCGAGATATTATTCATCGGCAACTGTATGTGATGCCCTGCGTAATTTTCATACAAATTTCCGGTTTCATTACAATTTGATGAGGATAAAATTTAAATATTTGCCATTTGTTATTTTGAATTTTACAATATAACTTATTCCATTGCAGTAATGAAAAATCGAGTGAACTGGAGACGAAATAATGATTTTCATATATTCATTGTTATGGCTTGTGCTGATTGTGATTTTGTGGTTTCCCGCACTTATCTACGGACTTTTGCGAGGTGAAAAATTGGGCGATCGAATCGGAGTCTGGCACAATGCTCCGCAAAATGCGATTTGGATACACGCATCGTCGATGGGCGAAACCGCACAGGCATCGGCATTAGCACAGGAACTCGCGAAAATGAAATTCCCAATTATTCTAACAGCTACAACACTCGCAGGATACGAACGATTGAGAAAATACGAATTGCCGAATTGCTCGGTATATCTTCAACCAATCGATTTCCCGCCGATTTTATATCGCTTGTTCAAACACATTACTCCAAGAATTTTAATCGTTCTCGAATCGGATTTGTGGTTCGGTATGCTCGATTCAGCAAGACGGAACAGTGTAAAAGTAGTTGTAGCAAGTGCAAGATTATCCGACCGTTCGGTTAAATGGTCGAAAATTTTACCATTTTATTTCGAGCCATTGATGAGACGAATAGATAAAATTTTCGCTCGCAACAGTGCCGATGCAAAGAATTTTGCACTCGCGGGTGCGGTCGATAAAAAAATCGAAATTTTAGGCGATTTGAAATTGGCATCTAATAACTCGGATTTGGGTGAGACAGGGCTAAAAAGACCCGAAGGGTCATTCATAATAATCTGGGGAAGTGTTCGTCCATCGGAGGAAAAATTGTCGGTCGATGTGATAGAAAAAATCATCGAACAATTCCCGAATTCGTTGAATATAATTGCGCCTCGTCATCCCGATAGGTTCGATGAAGTGGCAAAACTATTGCGAGAAAAATCATTACAATATACTCGCAGGTCGCAGAGTGAAAATATTTCATCAAATATTCGAGTATATCTTTTAGACACGATGGGCGAACTTTCATCGTTCTATTGCATCGCAGATATTGCGGTTATCGGCGGGACATTCGCAGATTATGGCGGACATAATCCATTCGAGGCCACCGCCTGCGGTGTGCCTGTCATTCACGGGATTCATACACAGAATAATTTCGCTCTTTTCAAATTTCTCGATGACAATAATGTCGCATTCTGCATTGAAAATGATAAAATTTTCGATAAAATACTTGAATTTTGCAGCGATAGAATATATAATGAGCAAATTAAAAAACGGGCTCTCGATGTGTCCAAAAAAATAGGTGAGATTTTGCCAAAATATATATCGAAAATAGTCGATGAAATCGAGGTTTCGAAATGATTAAGTTCGCAAATACATACGCAGCTGTGCTTTGGCTCGGTGTTCCGCTTTTAATATTATTGTATATTTTTGCCGATTCGATACGAAAACGGACGCTGAATAAACTTGGCGACAGCAATTTAATTAGAAGTGCAATTTTGTTTCTCGACCCCACTAAACGCAGATGGCGAAGACTTTTCCTGATTTTGGGATATTCCTTTCTTGTTCTCGCTGCAATGAGACCGCAGATCGGAACAAAACTCGAAAAAGTCAAACGAAAGGGAATCGATATCGTGTTTTCATTAGATGTCTCGAAATCTATGTTCGCCGAGGATTTGAAACCCGACAGACTGTCGAACGCAAAGAGCGAGATAAAATCGTTCGTGAATCATCAAACAGATGACAGAATCGCTCTGACAGTTTTTTCGGGCGATGCATTTCTGATGTGCCCGCTCACTACCGACTACGATGCCTTTCTAATGTTTTTAGCATCGGCTAATCCATCGATAATTTCCGAACCTGGAACCGATATCGCAAAAGCGATTAAAATTTCGCAGACAGGTTTTATAGATGACCAACCTCGATACAAAGCAATAATTCTAATCACCGATGGCGAACAGACCGCATCGGGTGACCCTGTTGCTGCTGCTCAGAATGCCAAAAAAACCGGAATAAAAATTTTCACTATCGGGATTGGAACACCGACCGGCTCACCGATTCCTGTAAAGGACAATGCCGATAATATTGTGGGATATAAAAAAGACCAAACAGGTGCGATTGTAACCTCTAAACTCGATGAACAAACACTTTCGAGAATCGCCGATGCAACCGATGGCAAATATTTCCCTGCGAGACCTGGAAAGGAGGAAATTCGCAAAATCATTTCGGAAATCGATAAAATGGGCAAAAAGGAAATCGAAAGCATAGTGTTCTCGCAATACGATGAAAGATTTTACTACCCACTCGGATTAGCGATTTTGTTCCTGTGGCTCTATTGGGTTTTCTCTGATAGAAAACGGACTTAGCGCCCATTCGGGCAGGCATCGCCTGTTTTTATTGCGCAACTTTTCTTGTTGATAGAATCGACAATTCTTGTTGCGCCAGCGGAATAAATAACATTTATCAAAATGGTTCGGCGACAATGAATCCCCCGACAAAGTCGAGGGGAGAAAAGTTATTTGATTAATCAGGCATTGCAAGAAATGACAACTCGGTTGTCAGTCCTCGATTTCATCGGGATTTAGAAAGAAGCAACGCTCAAAAAAACAGGCGAACGCCTGCATAATAAATAACTTTTGAAATGTCTGGGCGACAATGAATTTCACTCTTGTGAAAAAAAGTCGCCCCCAAAAAGAGCCGAATGGCTCAAAGAGATTTTTCCCAATAAATAATTCAGTAAAATTTTTATGCATATTTATATTCACATTCCATTTTGCGTGCGGAAATGTCGATACTGTGCGTTTTATTCCATCGGGTATGACAGCGGAATCGCAAAAGAATTCGTGAATTCGCTTTTTCGTGAAATCGAGATGATGGCAATAATTCTGCGAAACCGAAATAATTTCTATGATAACGATACTCTAAATACACTTTATATCGGTGGCGGAACACCATCGATACTCGAACCCGCTCTAATCGGAGAAATCGTTCGGGCAATTCAGCAAAATTTCGGAATCGATAAGTTCGATGAGTTCACAATCGAGGCGAATCCCGAATCGGTAAGTCGGCAAAAAGTCGACAGGTATATCGAATTCAGTGCGAATCGAATGAGTATCGGTGTGCAATCGCTCGATGATAGGCAATTGAAATTTTTGGGGAGGATTCACAATTCGGAGCAGGCGCTCGATGCAATAAAATCCGCACGAGCGGCGGGCATTCGCAATATTTCGCTGGATTTCATATATGGTTCGCCGAATTTCGATGTGAAATCATTCCTGCCGACACTCGAAAGAACGATTGCGTTCGGAATAGAACACATTTCGCTGTATTCTTTGACAGTCGAGCCGAATACACCGCTCGAAAACGATGTGCGAAAACATCTCATCGTTCTGCCGACAACCGACGAGGTCGGCGAGCAATATTATGCTATCGCAGAATACCTCGATTCGCAAGGATTTGCCGAATACGAGGTCTCGAACTTTGCGAAAGCGAAACATCGTTGCAAACACAATCTTGCATATTGGCATAGACAAAAATATCTCGGTTTGGGACCATCGGCTCACTCGTTCGATGGCGAATACCGATGGGCGAATACGAAAAGTGTCGAGCGATATATATCCGCTTTTTCGAGGAAATATATTCCACTAAATAATAAAATTTTCGGCGATGATTTCGCAAAAATGCTTGCGGATTTGAAATTACCGATAGATTTTATCGAGAAACTGACACCCGTTCAGGAAATTTCAGAAATCGTGATGCTCGGACTTCGGCTCGACGAGGGCTTTTATATCGAAAAGCTCGGCGATTATGCCGAAAAAATAATCGAAGCGGCGAAAGAATTGCTCGTTCACAAAATATTAACATTCGATGGAGAAAAAATATGGCTAAATCGAAAGCAAAAACTTTTAGCAGACGGCGTAGCGGCAAAAATTCTGCGCCAAGTGAATTGAAATTATCCAAAATGCTGCGACCAGAGCTAATCGAAATCGGGCTCGTCGCCGAAGATAAATTGGAAATTTTAGCGAAAATGGCAAAAATTCTCGCAAAATCTAAAAATATCGGCGATATCGATGAATTGCTCAAAAATATTGTCGCACGGGAAAAAAATATGACAACAGGGCTCGGGCATGGAATCGCAATTCCGCATGCTATGTGCGAAACGGTGAAGGAAATAACAATCGCCGCCGCAACAATCGCAAAACCGCTCGATTTCGAATCGTTCGATTTCAAACCGATACGCGTAATTTTCGCAATTGCCTCGCCAATCGACAGGGATAAACGATATATGACGATGCTTTCGCAGATTGCAAGGTTGTTCGGTGAGCGAGGGTTCGCTGAAAAGCTCGCAGCTGCGAATAATCCCGACGAATTCATCGAAATAATCGAGAATGCCGAGTAGTTAATCGAGAATTTTCATTCACTATGCGAACTCCATAATCGACTCTTTTTGAGGGCAACCCTTCTTGAAAGAAGGGCTTTCCCTCAAACTCCTTTCCTAAGAACTTTAGTATTTCTAACGAACAATGTTCATTAGAAAATATTCAAACTTTTCCAAAAAAGGTTTGATTGAACACTTTTATTAATCAGGCATTGCATGGAATGATTGCTCTGCAATCAGGAAAGCAATATGAAGAAAACACCCGAAAGGGTGGAAAACTTTTATAACGCAGGTGCAACAGGGAATTTCACTCTGATGAAAGGAAAGTTGCACAAAAAAACACCTAAAAGGTGTTGCACGATAAAGACAGGCGAACGCCTGTGCGAAGAGAACACCCGAAGGGGTGCGGATTTGCTTTCCCTTTTCCTGCGATATCGAATGCTGTTCCGTGGTCGGGGCTCGTTCGCGGTTTCGGCAGACCGAGTGTTATATTCACGCCGTTTCGGAAACCGAGTGTTTTCAATGGTATCAGTCCTTGGTCGTGGAACATTGCGAGATAGGCATCGTATTTTCTTCGCATCGATGTCAAAAAAGCGACATCTGGGACGAGCGGACCCTCGGCATCGATATTCTCCTCTCTTGCGATTTCGATTGCTTTCGATATAATTATTTCCTCGATTCCTATATCGCCCGATTCGCCCGCATGTGGATTCAATCCGAGAACGCCGATTTTGGGTTCTTTTATCCCGAACCAATTTACGAGTGCCGAATGTGTTCTGCGAAGATGCTCCAAAATACGAGCGGTGGAAAGCGAACTCGCCACATCTTTCAATGGAATGTGAGTCGTTGCGAGCGATACTCTAAATTTTCTTGCGAAAAGCATCATAGTAACTGGGCAGTCGAATTCTTTTGCCAATATTTCGGTATGCCCTGCGAAATTATGTCCTGCGAGATGAATAGCTTTTTTTGAAATCGGTGCGGTAACAATTGCATCGGAATCGCCCTCTTTTGCCGATTGGATTGCTGCGATAATCGAGCGGTAAGCAATCTCGCCGCATCGAGGAGAGATTTCACCAATTGGGAAATTTTTGTCATCGCTGACAGATATTATCTCGAGCGAATTTTGGGTATCGACTCGATTCAAAAACTTTTCAGCCCATATAAATTTTTCGGATAATGAATCGAATACAGCTTTTGCACCGAATATTTTGAATTGGACATCGGATGGATGATAATGCAGAAGAGATTTCGCCACGATTTCATAACCGATACCGGCTGGGTCGCCGCAACTTATCGCAATTTTAATCATTTCTCGAACACCTCATCGACAGCTTTCATTATATCGTCTTTTTTGAATGAAAATAGCGAGTATGAAGTTTTAAGTATTCCTTCACCGCGCCATTCAGAACGAAATTGTTTAAGCGATTTTTTAACTCGTGGGTCGTCGGCAAATCGTCCGAGTGCGTTTATCAATTTTATTAAAAATGGTTTTATTCTATTTTGTGAAATCTGGTCGATATAAATTATCCAGTTATTCATTATTTCGATTAACAAATTTTTCGAATACTCGGTATTGTTTTCACTCAACGCCTGCAAAATGAAATTTCTTAAGTCGGGGAAAAACAGTATTATTTGGCGCATATAATAATCTTTTAATGAATTCGGTCTCTCGCAAATGGACCTTATAATATCGTCGCGGAATTCTTTGTTCCCCTCGATAAACATAGCTTCGATAGCGTTCTCGACCTGTTCGGGTGGATATATCATAAGCAAAAAGAATATATGTTTTCTAATTCGTGTATCTCTATCCACGGTTGCCAGCAAAAGCAACGATAATGCCCATTCCTTATCGAGCTTCACCGCGAGAGTGAAAATATTGAATGTTCGCCTCAATTGTTCTGTATCGATAATAAAACCTTTATCGCTTCGATTAAGACGAGCCATCGAATGTATATAATCCTCGATTTTTTCTCTTGCGACATCGATATGCGGTTCGAGCAATTGAACAGCGATATTCGTATATCCCGATTTTCGCTGACCGAGTTCGTCGATTATAACATCGCAAACTTGCCTACCATCCATTCTCCCTATAATAACTTTCAATTCTAAATCGAATGTAAGATTGTTTTCACCTGTTATGGCAAGCATTTTATGTAAATTTTCCTGCGATGACAATCCATCGATGAATGCTTGAAAATCGTCAAGTGCCTCGAAAGACATAGTTTCTTTAATTCTTTTTTCATATTCCTGCAGAATACGAATAATAGTGGTGAACTTGTTAGACATGAAAAGAAGAGAGCTAAAATATACAAGACTTGCGGTTAATAATGACGACGATGCTGCATTAACATCGACCATTTCCTTTCGGTGAAGTAGTTCGCCGAGCAAAAATCCTGTCGTAACATCATCGGTTCCGGCGAATGCAGATTCGATTATAACCTTAAATGCCTCGTTTGTCCAGAGTGCTTTAGTTTTTTCAAAAAATTCGAGCATATTATCGAGCAATGCATCGATAGCGGATGGGTCATTGGAATCGAAAAGTCTTTCTACCAGATTATGAAAATGGTATTTTGCATTTTCATCCCATCCATTCTGCAACGATTCCTGAAAAATATCACTTATCGAATCGAGTGTAGAAACTTCACTGAGTGTAAATTCTTTTTCCAAAAGCTGTTCGGATTTATCCTTTTCGACAACGATTTTATCGGTGATTTCGTTAACTTTATCCAAAAAGATTTTTTTTGCCTCGTCGGATAAATTTTCCCTCACAGTATCGATAATTTTCATAAGCTGTTTATCGGTTTCGGATATTTCTTCGTCATTTTTATCCAAAAGACCTTTATCCTCGATTAGTTTCGTCAGAATATCGACGACATCGTATTCATTGGCTTTCGATGGCAAAAGTTCCGGTAAAATAGCCCCACCATCGGTTTCGAGTATTTCCTGTGTCTTTTCGCCAAGAAGTTTTTCCAATACACCAGAATGTCGCGATAGAATATCTGTAAGAACCTTTTGAGCTTCCGCTTGCTCGTCCACATCGCCGGTAACCGCAATATATTTAATTTTATCCACTGCGATACTTTCAATCCCGAGATTACTCAAGTATTCTTCGAGGTCTCTTTTCTCAAGATTTCTACCGGGACTACGAACTAAAAACTCTAAAAATGACAGAAATTCATTTTCCGTTATTCTTTCGTGGAATGTAATACTGTGAATATTATAATTATTAAAATCATCGACAAATCGTTGAGTAAAATAAGTAGCTTCGAGTGGATTCTTATCGAAAAGGATTTCTTCGCCCGAAAGACTCAAAGTGAACGAATGTGTATAACCGAACAATTCTCTAATAAGTTTATATGCTTTTTTAATTGCCTGCAAACTAACTTTATGCTCTGCACCATACATCTCCATCCTTTGCAAAGCGAGATGAATAGTTTTTACAATGAGAACAGGCAATTCATCGGTATTATGTATAGTTTCATCGCTCATTAACTTTTTTCATCTATTACACTTTTAATTTGCTATAATATTTTCAAAATAATTTAGAAATAAATTTTAGCAATAAATAAATTCCCCCATCAAAAAAAGCCAGACTATAAAAAAATAGTCTGGCAATTAAATAGTATCTATTAAGTCTCATTTTTTGAGATACTCATCTATCGCTTTTGCTGCGATTCTACCCTCTCCGAGCGCTCGAATAACCGTTGCTCCTCCGCTGATAGCATCGCCACCTGCATATACGCCATCGAGATTCGTTTTCATATTTTCATCGACTTGCAAAATTCCCCATTTATTTCTATTTATTTCTGGAGCTCGGTCGAGGAAAAGTCTATTCGGTAATGTTCCAAGAGCTTCGATTACCATATCCACATCCTCGAGAATAAATTCACTGCCCTCGATAGGAATAGGTCTCGGTCTTCCACTTTTATCCGGTTCACCGAGCTTCATTTTGATAACTTCGAGTCCATGAACATGATTCAGTTTTTCGTGGATACGCACAGGATTTACCAATTCCATAAACTCGATTCCCTCGTCGAGTGCATGATGAAGTTCTTCAGCTCGAGCTGGTGATTCACTTTTTGTGCGACGATATATGATACTGACTTTTGCCCCGAGTCTTAGAGAACTTCGAGCCGAATCCATCGCTACATTTCCCGAACCGATAACAGCTACATGCTTACCGACCTTGATAGGAGTATCATATTCGGGAAATAGATACGATTTCATAAGATTGACACGAATTAGAAATTCATTAGCGGAATAAACACCTGTCAGTTCCTCGCCTGGGATTCCCATAAATCGCGGTGCGCCAGCGCCTGTGCCGAGAAACACAGCATCGTATTCCGACTTAATTTCCTGAAATGAACGATGCAAACCGATAATTACATTCAATTGAAGGTCGACACCGAGGTCCTCGAGATATTTAAGCTCATAATCCACAAGGTCTCGTGGAAGACGAAATTCGGGGATACCATATTGCAGAACACCGCCAGCTTTATGGAGAGCTTCGAATACAGTTATATTATAGCCCATTTTACGAAGGTCGACAGCACAACTGATAGCCGATGGTCCCGAACCGATTATAGCAATCTTTTGAGGTTTATCGACAATTTCGAATGTATCCTTGACTCCGTTTTTTCTTGCCCAATCTGCGGCGAAGGCCTCGAGTTTCCCGATATTTATTGCATCACCGACTTTACCAACCACACATTTCGCTTCGCATTGAGATTCTTGCGGGCAAACTCGTCCAGTGGCAGCAGGCATTGCATCGTCTTTTTTCAGAATGAAAAATGCTTCGTCGAATTTATGTTCGACTATTTTTTTTATGAATCCAGGAATATTTATATCAACCGGACATCCCTCGATACAGAATGGTTTAGGACATTGCAAACATCTCGAAGCTTCCATAATTGCCTCGTCCTCAGAATATCCAAATGGAACCTCGACGAATCTTTTAATTCTTTCATCGACCGGGCGTTCACGCATTGGAACTCGAACTTTATTTATTTTCCCTGCCATTATTCACCTCGCTGTTCTTTATATTGTTGAAGTGAAACTTTTTCCTCGTTTGCATAAGTGCTATAACGATTTATCATCGAATCGAAATCGAGTTTATGAGCATCGAAAAATGGACCATCGATACAGGTGAGTTTCATTTCGCCATCGACAAAAACTCTGCAAACGCCGCACATTCCAGTGGCATCTATCATAAGCTGATGAGCTTCAACCCAATTAGGCACATCGAATTTTTTTGTAACCCTTTCGAGTCTTTTGAGTTTAATAAGTTCACCACCGGCTAATATGAAATCTATTTTTTTCCCATTTTTGAGCCAATCTTTTATAAGGTCGATGAAATGTCCTTTCTCACCAACGGAACCATCTTTTGTCGTAAGATGGTGTTCGTTGCAGGCATCCTTATTCAGTGCCCATTCGGGATAAGTTTCTTCCTTGTCGGCAAAACTTTGAATATCGATGACGAAATTACCTGCATCCTTCAAAGCCTTGGCAGCAGAATAGCTCCATGCGTGCCCGCAAACAGAATCCGTCGCAACCACAACAGTTCCATACTTTTCAATTTTTAAAGGAGTCCCTTGCGGACCGATAACATGTTGGATTGTATCGCCGACAGGTTTATCGATAAGAGTGCTTGTGGTCTTACCGACCTTGCGGATATACATCACCACAGCATCGCCCTCGGTCCGTCGAACAGACATAGGAATTCGCTCACCCTTTTCGTGAAGAAGCATAACAACAAATTGTCCGGGTTTAATCCTCTTCACAACCTCGGGCGCTCTAATTTTCACCAGATAATCCTGATAATTGAGTGATTCGTTATGAATGATTTCGTGTGCCATCATCCCTCCATTTTTTTGATATTAAAATTCAAAAGTTTTGAAATAAAACAAATAATATTGGAAAATCAAAATAATAGAATGGGAAATTATTCACATTGTTGAAATATACCTTACAAATAAAAATATTATTTCAAAATTTTATTAAATATGAAAATATTTTGACAAAATCGTATTAACAGCTATTCTCAGCGCACCTAATGATACTTTTTCGTCGCATACTAATGCAAATAAATGCGAATTGCTTTCCATAATATGAATTGTTGCATTATTCAATTCCATAACTCCCTTTTTCCATTTACCAAAATTAAGTGCTGTGAAAGCTACAAGCATAGCTTTTTTGAATGAGCGAAGCAATAATCCTATCGAGCGTGCAACAGAATCGGGACAGCCCTTACTGGCAAGCGTTCTATTATCGGGAGTGAGAAGAATCACATGATTAACTCCAATTACTCCTTTCAACAATGCAGTGATGTGCATCAAATCCTCGATTGGAATTATCGGACCTTGTTTCTGAGGCGGTATATGAACTTTCGGTTTCACCTTTTTTTTAGGAGGAATTGTAGGAAGAGGACCTTTTTCATTTTCCAACTGTTTCTCAAACACATCTTCCTGAACCTCAGCTGAAACTTCTTTATCCTCGTTTTCCTTAATGCTGATTCCATTAAGCAATCCTTTCGCTTCGAGAAATTTCAAAAACTTCTTCGCACGAACATCGTCACTATGATTTTGAGCTAATTTCTCAGCAATCGAATTAACTCCAGCAAAATTACTATGTTGAGTGTAAAGTTGCCCGAGTAAAAGCAATATCCCAACATCTTCGCCGGAAATTTCGACCAACTTTTTAAGTATATTTTCTGCTTCATCGAGTTTCGATTCATCCATTAAAATTCTTGCATAGCTTAAAAGACAATTATGACTATCTGGAAAAATTTCCAATCCCCTTTTGCAAATAATTATAGCTCTATCGATATTCTCGCTTGTTCTATAAAGGTCGGCAAGTTCAGCAAAAACATCGGGACTTGGATTAGACTGAACCCGATATTCGAGTTCCTTCATTTTAGATTCTATATTTTCAGGGAAATCTGGCATATTTATTATTTTACCGAAATAAGTTTTATTTTTATCGAACCTCTTTGAGAACCGAGCTCAATAACACCATTATTGCCTTTGAGCTGTGCGGATAGCTTTTTATCATCGTTGGATGGAATATTCGATTTCACTTTGCCTTCATCGGATTTAGCAAAAATGCTTTTAGCATAATTTTCCTGTGCAACCAATTTTATATCGCCGCCTGAAGTATTTGCTGAAAGTGAATCTCCAACCGCCGTTTCCAGTTTAATATCGATGTCGCCTTCATCATTTTTCAACTTGCAAATTTTTCCAACTCCACCATCGACCATAATTTTACCGGAAAGCGACACAAGTTCGAGCGATTCGAGCGAATCACAATTAGCTGTCCAGATTAAATCGCCCGTAGTGCTTTGCGCATCGACAGTTCCATTTATCACATCGCAGAAACTGAGGTCGGAATCCTCACCATAATAAAATAAATTACCATCGAATTTGCCGACAGAAAGATTTCCATGACAAGCAGTCAGCCATAAATTCCCCCTAATATCACCCGCGGTCATCGCCGATGCATGGTCGGTGAAAAGTTCGATATCTCCGATATAATCCTCCACAACAAATGTGGTCGCAATAGAATTAACCGATATTTTAGTTCCAGCGGGAATCTGTAAATATATATCCGAATACAATGTTACACCCTTGTTAGGAGAAACGGTAAATTTCTTGCCGTGCCACATATTAGAAACCTCGGATGTAAAAAATCCTCCCATATCGGGATAGCAATATTTTTCATACATATGAGTAGGGAAAATAGCTTTCATATACAGTGTATCGGGACGACGACTTATATCCAATCGAACCATCATAACGAGATAGCGGCTTTTAGAGAGTTCATTTGCCTCGGCATAAACTCGCTGCTTGACCATTACAAAAGGTCCTAAATTAGGGTCGATATTTGTGATGTGAATTTCACCGACAGGATTATCGAGAACAATCACAGTTCCTTTTTGAAGACGCACTTTTTTAGCAAAAAACCTCTGAAAATCGTAGGTCTTGGCAAATGTAAGTCCAGACAATATTAGAAAAATTGCCGATGTATAAATCACTAAAAATAATCGTCTCATTTCAATCCTCCAAAAAATCGCAAAAATCCAGTGAAAGCGATAAATATTATAAATCGATTAAAATATTAGTCACATTAAAAATTTGGTAATTTCACACTAAAAATTCAATTTATTCTACACTCACACAATCCTAAAATAATCCACCAGCACACATCTTCTCGGTCGAGTAAATGTTTTCGCACTTACAAGACCATCGCCCGTAGTTCCAGCAATCGTGAGTGTGGTATAGCCCTCGCCATTATAACCGAGTCCCGAATACGATGGACCATTTTTTACAAAAATATTGCAATCGCACATTCTCGCCATTTTCGACAGCCGTTCCACATTTTTCGAGTGCATAATAAAACTATGCTTGAATCGATGTTCAGCTATAATTGCCAATCGCATTGCCTCATCGACATCCGGCACACGAACCACAGGCATAACAGGCATCAATTGTTCAGCCATAACGAGCGGATGGTCCCATAGAGTCTCGAAAAATATCAATGGAGCGCTATCGCCGACATCTATCCCTGCAGCACGAGCGATAACAGGTGCATTTTTGCCGACAAATTCCTTATTTATAACAGGATGTCGTTCACCAGAGCCATCGTCTTGTTTAATCACAAGTTTTGTGATTTTATCGGCATCGGCAGGTGATAGTTGAACCGCTCCAGCCGTTCTCATTTGGCGGATAAGTTCATCGGCAACAGTTTCCACAACAAAAATTTCTTTTTCAGCTGTGCATAGAACTCCATTGTCGAAAGATGCACCAGCAACAATATCCCGTGCAGCTTTGGAAATATCGGCAGTTTCATCGACAATAACAGGCGGATTTCCAGGACCTGCACAAATCGATTTTTTGCCACAGTTCAGCGCAGCATCGACAACTCCCATTCCACCTGTTACTACGACAATATCTATATCCGAATGATGCATAAGTTCATTTGCGCTTTCGATAGTCGGTTCGGGAACACATTGAATCACATCGATGGGAACATTGACAGAAATTAGCGCTTTCCGCATAAGTTCAGCGGTTTTTATACTGACATCCTTTGCGGAAGGATGCGGCTGAAATATAACAGCATTTCCAGCGGCAACAATCGAAATCGAATTATTCACAATTGTCGATGGCGGATTAGTCGATGGTGTAATGGACAGAACCACTCCATATGGAGCTAATTCTTCGAGCGTTAAACCATTATCGCCTGTATATGTTTTAGGAACGATATCCTCGACACCAGGGGTTTTCGTCGCCGCAAGAATAACTTTTTCCTTTTTATCGGGCATTTTACCAAAACCTGTTTCAGAAACAGCATCGTTGCCGAGTTCCTCCGCATAATAAAGAGCAATTTTCCGCATTTCCTCAACAGCGCGTTTTCGAGCTTCGAGCCCCATCGCTTGATATTTTTCCTGCGCGGCTCTGGCACGAGCAACAATACTGACGAGGTCCGATGATTCGGGCATAGAAATATTAACCTGCCCCGAGGAGTTAACTTCCTCACGGATTCTTCGGACCACTTCCTGAACAATCTGGTCTATATCGAGATTGTCCATAATACTCCTTCACTAAATTATTTTTCCTCAGGGAGTTTAATCGGGAATATTTCGTAAATATTTTTGTGAGGGCGTGGAATCACATGAACAGAAACTAATTCGCCCACTTTTTGTGCAGCCAATGCACCTGCCTCGGTTGCAGCTTTACATGCGGCAACATCCCCACGAACGAGTGCGGTTACATATCCGCCGCCGATTTTATCGTATGCAACGAGTCTAACATTAGCAGCCTTAACCATCGCATCCGATGCCTCGATAAGTGCAACTAAACCTTTTGTTTCAATCATTCCAAGAGCTTCCATAAATACCTCCTAAAAAATTATGTTTAAACATATAAATTATTTATTTAAGTTTGTCAATACAAACTTAATTTTAAAAAAATTAAAATCGAAATAAAAAATAATATATTTAAGCAATTTCATTTAGCGATATTTTTTAATATACTAAAAAATCCCCCTTATTGTAAAGAGGGATTTCCTATTTCGTAAATTTTTATTCAGAATTTTACTTTAGCTGACTTCTAAATTCCACAAGCACTCTACGGTTGATTTCACGACCCTCTGGAAGTTTGCTATCGCCGAGTAATTTATCTTCCACTGTGCCATCTTCTTTCATTTTCTTGAGAGTATATGGCCGGTCTGAACCGTGTCCTTCAGAAATAAGCTTGACCTGCCTGTCAGCAAACCATTTATCTAACGCTGAATTATCGGGCAGCTTAAGTATATGCTTTAAATAAAGTTTCAAATTCCTTAATTCTCTATCGGCACGCTCGACCGAAAGTTCCTGATTTCGCCTATTCAAGCCAATGATATCGGTATGTCCAGTAACAGCGACAGTTAATGCACCTGGTTCGTGTTCTGCAAGTTCTATAAGTCGCTTTGCAACAGCCTCCATCCTACTGTGATAATACGAAGATATCGCAACATCCTTATCGAATTTGAAAATTACGATAAGCATAGTTTCGATTCCAAGGACCTTATCTATTTGGTCGACCATAAGAGTTTCAGAATACGCCTCGCCGACAGCTCCGAGTTCATCGGTAACCGAAATATGACCGACATAATATTTTCCAGACTCGATATATTTACTTTTATCCGTTTTCCAATCCCATGGCATACCTGCTGGTGGTTCGCCCTCACCAACATTAAGCTTTCTCACATTATTGCCAGACAAATCCATAAGTTCGGCTCTATTCGACGATATCGGATTATCGGATTTCACACTATATCGAACGAAATTGTTTGGATTCTCGACAGTTTCGCCCTTAGGAATTTTTCTACCCTCGAAAGGTTTGTATATAATTCCATCGGCAAGAAGCGAAATTTTCACATGAGCTTTTTCAGCAGTGGTTCTATCTGCACCCCATGCGAATATTCTATCCCAAAGATAGAATGGCACTACTTTTTTAATCTGCTCTTTCAAATTTGCAGCTCTCGTGAACGCAGGTTCCAAAAGATTCGGTCCTTCTTTTTCTGTAGCATAACCCTCGAGCAAAAGCATCGCATCGGGATCGCGTTCGAGAATAGATTTATAAGTCATCGCATCCGAAGAAAAGTCCACTTTTTTCTGTGTTTGTCCCTCATTGAAATTTATTGTTCTCTCCACCTGAGATTGTGTCAATGATGGAAATTCAGCGCTTAATTCCACTCGACGATTTTCTGCTCGTATCATCGGAAGATATTTCTCGATTCCAGGAAATGGTTTTCCACCGCCAGCACGCTTAAATGCCATATCATTATCCGTTACTTTTACAATTTGTTTATCAGAAGCGAGTTTTGAAATAAGATAACTATATACCGCATCACGCCTTTGTCCTGCAAGCGATGAATTATTTGCACCGTCTGTATTTGAATCGTAGTAACCTGCTACTTTGACCATCACATCGGGATTCTTTTTTAATCGAATAGCAAGCTTATCGAGAATTCGTTTATATCTCGGAGCTATATCGACACTTTTTGTATCGAAAAATATTACAGGGATAATCGGTTCCTCGGTCTCCTGAAATGTCAGTCTCGTAATGTGAAGTGTATCTTGCTGAAACTCGATAGTAGGCACAGGAGGTGGATAAATTCGCACCATAGCACTGGCAATATTATTGCCCTCGTCTAATTCCTCGAGTGTTCCATTAAGTTTCGGCATCATCGAGCCATCATCATCGATTGTAGCGAAAATAGTATATTCACCCGGTTGAAAATCCTGAAATGTGAACGAAACAGTGCGTTCTTTTCCACTCTTGAAATCGGTAATCGCATCTGATGTTATAGCGGCATAGGTGCCATCGGGTTTCCTTACATAAGAAGAATATTTCGTTTTCTTAACCTTATTACCGCTGCCATTTTTGAACACAGCATCGATTTTCACTTCATCACCCGGTTTAAGTTTTTGCATCTGCGGTGTCACAGAAATCGCCACGAGGTCCCATACAGGAATAGGGTTCGGTATCTGGAACATCGCCGATAATTTGTGCGATGTTGCACCAGCAGCAGCGAGTTCATTCAATGGATATAAAAATGCGTAATCGATTTGCAACGCCCATTCCTTATTCAGCCGCCATCCGAGACCGAATGTGAGTTCATCGGGACTTACGCCATCGCGAAAATCCATATCGTATCCGCCTCGAAGCGCAACCGAATGCTTATAGAACCATTTTTCCACTCCAAAATGCGGAGAAACAACAGCACTACCCTCATTGAAATATCTGCCATCGGCTGCGACAAGAAAATCTCGATTGAACGAATAACTCGCACCGAAACGCAATTGCATAGATGTTTTGCCATCATCGACATCTTCGAGGGACATATTCGGCTGAAGTATATTCGATGCTGAAACACCGAGTGCAATTTTTTTAGTGAGTTTGAAAAGAGCACCCACATCGAGTGAGAATCCCCATTTGCTCGTTCCACTCGCGAAAACATCATCATCTCTAATCGGTGTCGTTTCATCTGGATTATCTACAAAATTGTTGGTGTTATAGCCAGTATTTTGCATTCGAACCGCAAATCCCAGCGAAAGTGGATGTTTTCCCAAAAATCCTTTATTCTTCCAGCCGAGTCTTCGAGCAAAAGCAAGCTTGAAATGGCTTTCGGAATATACATCGGAAAAGAAATATCGCCAAGAAACTCCATAAGCGAACAAATTCCTATATCGGTTCGAAACACCAAAATAACCCGTGCCGATATTGTCTCCGCTAATACCCCAGAATTCCCTGTTGAAACCTGCAACAGCACAAAGATATTGGAACGATGCAATACCAGCAGGATTCCATTCGATTGCATTAGCATCGTCGGCGACTCCAACAAATGTTCTGCCCATACCGAGCGGACGAGCTCCTGTGAAATCGTCGCCATAACAGAATCCGACAAGCAATACAATCAACACTGCGATTCCCCAATACTTCATTTTATCCTCCATTTTGTATATAAATATAATTCCTAATTTCATTTTATCTCGCGACAGTAACAGTTCCCTCGCATACTACCTCGCCATCGACAACAATCACATATAGATAAACTCCCTGTGGAACTTTATTCCCTTTGGAATCTTTACCATACCAGCGAGCTATATGCCGTGTTTCCGTGACTCCCTGTCCTGCTGCAACATCGATTTGTTTCACAAGTGAACTATACATATCGTATATATAAATTGTGCCATCCTTTGCCGCCATATCGGGGAAAGTGAACTGTGCATATTCATTTTCAGAATCATCGTTCGGTGTGAATGGATTAGGAACTCTGCTACATCCGACCTCGTAAGGATACCAAAACGACCAGCTATATGGAGCACAGTTGGGTCCGCAAAATTCTGAATCTACACAATCGCAAGTATGTAGGTCTATAGATATAGTTTCACCATCCGCAAGTATTATACCGAGGTCCTCGAACGATATAGAAAGATTATCATTCGATGGGTCCCAATTCAATTCCGAAGACGACGGATAAGTGAGACTATCACTAATTCTGCTGTTGTGAACCCATACTATAAAAGAATCCTCGACTACACCGCATACATTATCTGTTATATTCAATACCACAGTAGGTGAATGCTCGCCGATAACAGTATCTGGAATGGGATAAGACATATCGGCGGCAGGTGGAGTGAAATCGGTATAAAATGTCAATGAAACAGGTCCCGGAAGCGGTTGTTCGAATACATTATATAGTTCGATAATCCTAATCGTTATAGTATCGTTATCGTTCCATAGACCTGTTGGAGCGGCTACTGTTACTATTCCACTGTCATCGCTAACATAAGTATACTTAATGAAGGCTGCGGATGTATCATATATATTACTTCCCATTTGCACTCGCAAACTTTCCGGCACTAATCCAACACCTGCGCCATCCCAGACCTCGAATATAACCAATTGGCTATCGCATCCTGAAATAGTATTCGGCGGTGGATATATTGCCTGTGCCTGTGGGCGACCACAAGGTTCACCATATACGACGATTACAGCCGATGTCTCATAAGTTGCACTCGTATATCCCAACATACTATCCGCTGAATTGCAAGAATCATCGAGTTCATAATAACAGGAATTGAACGCAACAACTGCAAATGTAAGTGTTTCCTCACAAGCTATATCGAAATCGAATGTAGTATCCGTCATCGAATCGGGTGAGAAAAGAACAGTATCTTTAAGAACTTGATAGAATATAGGTGCTGTTATAATTGTCGTATCTAATGCATTCCAGACCAATGTATGAGTTCCAGCGATTAGTTCGGTGCTATCGAGTGGTGAAACTATCACAGGTGACACGACAGGTTCATAATCTATATATACGGTCATCGTATCGTAAGCCCATACTGTATCGCCAGCCACACATATAGCCCAAGCTTCTGCAATGTATGTAATAGTCGAATCGGGATTTTCTATCGGATTCTCATCAGTTGAAACCAACGAATCTCCTATATACCAATTTACACCGACAGTCGTATAACCAGAACCGCTATATACGGGTTCACATCCTAATATAACATCCGCTCCTGGACAGGAATACTGGTCGGGTCCAGCATATACATATATATCGCATAAGCAATGTATCCTATAGCAAGTATCCAAAGAATTCATCCAGTTGAATAATGTATCGGTGAATGAACAAGAATCACTGTAATCGACAACATTGAATGTGTTTATATGAACACATAGAGTATCTCCCGATAGCACAGGAACGGAAACATTCGTTGCGATATCGCTTAATGAAATATCGAAAGAAGAATCTGGGGATGTCCCTGTCAGATTCACAGTCAAAGTTCCCACATAAGTGCATGCAACCGTATCGGTTATAAATGCTGTGAAATAGACTGAATCGAGGCAAACTGCCGTGTCCTCAGGTAAAGGAATTAGACTAATCGATGGTGGAACTAACAATTCTGTGAAACTTCCACCGACATCTGCGGCAAGTGAATCCGTTCCGAGTGTATCAACAAGATATGTTATCGCATAATCGACTATATATCCATTTTCCGTCCAGCAAGTGCCAGCAGCCATAGGGTTGAACTCGATTGTATATACCGTATCACCTACAATAGGTGTTAATGTCAGCGTAAATTCCGAACCCCAATTGTAAGTGATACCATCTATAACTGCCTCGAAAGCTGCAGTATCTATACCGTGCTGTGAAATTACCTGCCACAAAATAGGCTGGCATTCACATGCTGTGTTAATACAAAGGTCTCCATTTATATCCTTAGGTTGAAGCACCGAGGCACGCACAGCCCCGAGTGCAACATGAAATGTCCAGCAGGTAGTATCGTGATTGGCTGTCGTGCAGAAATAATCCGCACAAGTATCGTGTGCCGCAACACAAACCGTAACAGAATCACCATCCACCAATCCTGAAATATGTGCCGCAAGTGTATCGGGAACGGTTATATCGAGACCTGAAACCGAACTCGTAATGTGTATAAATTCAGCCACAAAATCGACACATACGGCATCCGATGCTATTATATGAATATCTGTGTTATCGACCAATATTGTCGAGCCATCGGTCGGATATTCGCCAGAGAATATAGGCGGTGCGAGGTCGATTAGAACCTGCCCATAAGATGTATCGCAAACACCACCAGAATCGCAGACAGCGAGCGAGAAATCGCAATGTGTTCCATCTGTCCAAAAACCTATAGGTGGAGTCCATACAAGAGTATCGCCGATAGCAGAAAGTTCGGCATCACCCCAGTTATATACTGTTCCACAGACATCGACAATAATACTCGATGAATCGACACCGATATCCGAATCTATAAACCACCTTATTTTCTGGTCTGCACAGGCGGAAATCGTGTCGCCATCACTATTTATATCGATAGGTTCAAGCAATGTTATAGCTATACCAGTCTCTACCAGGAAATACCAGCAACTATCACCATAATTAGGTCCGCAAGTATCCGAACAAATATCGTGAGCATAAGCACATACCGAGACAGAATCTCCCGAAAGCATTCCAGCAATCGTAGTGTCCCAATCGCCCGTCGTTATATGCCAATCTATTCCAGAAACCGTCGATGTTATCACTAATGAATCGTATACGATATTGCTTCCGCAAATATCGTCGTTCGCACCGACAGCGATAGTAGTCTCGATTTCAGAAATCGTGCCACTCGGTCCGGTATATGTAAATGTCGGCGGTTCGGTATCGATTAAGAACGAATCGACCACAGGAGTGACAAGAGAATCGGGAACCGCCAAAATATTTATAGCACTATCGAGAGCTACATATACCCAACTTCCACTGGATAATGTCCAACTCGGGTCGAACAGAATTTCCATCGTAGTCGAATCGGTAATATAACTCACAGAAACTTCGGGGTCGCCATAATGATAATCTACCGGACCTGTCCCATTCGTATCGACAGTAAAATGGAAATATGTCGTATCCATCCCGTGTGAATCGTGAAGATAAAGAATGAATCCGCCATCGGCACAAGTCGTTATTCTTGCGCCATCGAGATTTGTATCCGGTGGAGCGATGAATTCACCCCACGGTTCGCCCATCATAATGAGAAAATACCAGCAAAGTGTATCCATATTGAAATCGCAGTAATCCCGACAGCCATCCAATACAATTGCACAAACCTCGATAGAATCGCCATCTGCAAGTCCCGTAAGGTCGAGCGGGAAACTGTATCCCTCGAATGTATTGATTATCGCACCGCCACTCCATTCATTAGCCCAGCAGGAATCGACCGATGTCAATGTATCTGTGCATAATGAATCGTAAAATGTAGCATTAACCGAAATATCGTGAACATATATCGTGTCGCCATCGATTGGAGTGGATGCCACAAGCACAGGCGGTTCCAAGTCGATTAGCACCCATCCGCAAGCGGGAGATTCTAAAACCGCACCCGTTGTATCGAAAAGACTATCCAAACAAAAAACAATGCTGTCGTGGTCGCCCCAATCGGGCAATGGACTGAAAATAAGCGTATGAGGGTTCAATGTATCGAGATGACTATCGCTCCAGTTATATGGTGTGCCATCCACAGTTACCCACAATCTCGACCAGTCTATTCCGATGGAATCATCGTATGCCATCGACCATATAATTTGCTGGTCGGCACAATTCGATATAATCCAGCCATCGCCATTCGTATCCACAGGCGCGACAACCGATGCCGAAACCGTGCCCATAACAATCGTAAATGTCCAGCAGGTAGAATCGATATTGGGACCGCAATAATCTGCACAGGTATCCTGAGCGTAAGCGCAAATCGTGAGCGAATCGCCATTTTGAAAACCCGTAAGATTGTAACCAAAAGAGTCTGCACCCATACTATCGGAGTCGAAATCGAAACTAACTGGAATTCCTTCCATAATACCATTAGCATGAACATTTGTTAAAATCGCATCCCCACAAATAATATCGGTAACATTAACCGAAATCATTACAGAATCATTATTTATAATCGAGCTATCGACCGGTAGGAGCCCTGAAAATACTGGCGGTGAAAGGTCGACAATAAACGAATCGATAACATTAGAAACGATATTGAATCCGAGCGCGTTCACTGCACTATCCAGGTCGAAATGAATCCATTCAGCATCGACCCAGCAAGTTCCAATCGCTGAAGGGTCGAATGTTATCTCGAGAGTATCTGTGCCTAAAAGTGTTGTCGATATTGCAGGACTCGTATCGGTATAAGGAATACCGTTCACATAGAGCAAAATCGGCGATGTCATCATTCCGTGACTATCATATACGCGCAAAATTATTTGCTGATTGCCACAGGTCGAATCACCAGCACTGAAACAATCGGAAACAATAGTGCCATTGCTATTGGAATCGAATGGAATAACTACCCATCCATAAGGTTCACCTGTTAAAACAGTGAACCACCAGCAAGTATCGAGTTGATTTGGTGAACAGGTGCATCCAGGCTGCAAATCGACATCGTCGGCAGAATGCACACACACGACAATCGAATCGCCACTGTTAAATGTCCTATTTATATTAAACATATCGCTTAAAGAAAAAGTGGTATCGTAATTAATTCCGCCGAGAGTATCATAAGTCGTAATCGAAACCCAGGTCGAACCCGATGCGATTCCGATGAAATCGTCTGTAAGCGAACCCGTGATATTCACGACCGCATTTGTCAATGTTTCTGCATCGGCGGGAGAATAAGTGACTAATTCGGGCGGAACGAGGTCCACAACGAAACTGCAAGTATTTGGCAAGACAATCGGGCAAATGCTATCGCCAATTGTAACCACAACCGAATCGTGATGATTCCAAAAACCTGTTGGTGAACTTATAACAATCGTATCGGGATAAATTCCATCATCGGGGTTGCCGTGATATTCAGCCCATGTTGCCGAACCGATTGTCCCAGTATATGGCGTTCCATTTACATCGAGTTCGACACCAATTGCCGCACTATCGGGTCCACCTGTGGGTGAACCTATCGAATCGAGCAAAAATGTGAATGTCTGTGTCGAGCAAGATGTTACTATCTCACAAGGATTGGGACAAAACTCTGTCAGTTGGAAACTATCGCAGGCGAAAATATAAAATGTCCAGCAAGTGTCGGTATCATTGGGGCAACAGGAACAGCCATAGTCTTCGATATGGTCGATAATATGCACGCATGCCTGAATCGTATCGCCCGAGCCGAAATCGTGAGTAGTCGAAATCATATCGAAAACCGTATCGTTGAATGCTCCACCATTGACCGACCATGTAATATAAGTCGCAACAGGCAAATCGCAGCCCATACCGGATGCATCCCACATTGCCTGCGATGTAATGTGGTCATACCAGATACCTGCGCCGCCATCGCTCGAGGTAAGTCCGAAATTCACCGATGTAGAAGGAACAATGCTATCGGGTGCAGGATAAAGTAAATCGATGGAAGGCGCCGACAAATCAACAATAAATCCACAACTTATTTGAGCGAAACTCAAACCAGAAAAGAAAATAAGTAAAAAAGCAAATATCCATGCCCTTTTCATTTATTGCCTCCTTAAAATTTGCATAATAATATAT
>JAGGZE010000053.1 GCA_021162205.1 bacterium | reverse complement strand
ATTTAACAGTTCTATATACAAATAATAATTCAATAAAAATTATATAATATTACTATAATTATTCTTACTTATTTGTAAATAATTGAATTAAACCAACGATAATAAAACCGAGCCCGACTAAATCGAATAACCAATCTAATACATCGGCACCACCAGTAAAAATCGAACCTCAAAAAATAATACCGACAAGAATAACTATAAATACTCACAAATAATATTTTTTATTCATTAATCGAATTCGTGATTTATTGATTGTCTCCCGATTTCGACTCATTGGGATTAAGAAAGACACAATACAAAGAAGATACCCGAAGAGGAGTCTTCGGCTCTTTAATTAGTTGAAATACTTATTAATCTGGCGTTGCAGGGAATCCCGACATTGTCGGGAGGAAAACAACGCACAAAAAACAGGCGAATGCCTGCGGAGAGGCAGGGATTTGAACCCTGGGAGGAGTTTTACCCCCTCAACCGCTTAGCAGGCGGTTGCCTTCAGCCATACTCGGCCACCTCTCCAAATGTTTATTTAGATAAAATCTTCATCGACTTTTGTCAAGTGAAAATAAAAACTATTAAATAGTTCATATAAATATTTCTTGTTTTCAAATTTTTTCTATTCTATTTTTATATAATAAATATATTTGGAAAAAATAACTCAATCGGAAAGGAAAAACAATGGGGCAAACTATAGCACAAAAAATTTTAGCAAATCACAGTGGAAATGAAACAGTGAAAATCGGGCAAATAGTTACAGTAATTCCCGATTATGTTCTATCACACGATAATACTGCAGCGATATCCAAAAAATTCGCTCGATTGTCTGTCGATAAAGTGAAAAATCCGCAACAGTCTGTAATCGTTCTCGACCATACTGTTCCGCCATCGACAGCGCAATATGCTAACAATCATAAGCAAATTCGCGAATTTGTCGAGCTAAATAATATCGAGCATTTTTATGACATCGGTCGCGGAATATGCCATCAGGTTTTTTCCGAGGAAGGATTTGCATTACCCGGCACACTCGTTCTTGGTGCCGATTCACATACAACGACTTATGGTGCATTCGGTGCTGCGAGTGCCGGTATCGGCAGAAGTGAAGTCGCTGCGGTATGGGCAACAGGCGAAATGTGGCTGATGGTGCCGCAATCGATTAAAATCATAATTTCTAATACATTGCCCAAAGGTGTCTCGTCGAAGGATTTGATACTCACGATTATCGGTGATATCGGTGCCGATGGCGCACTTTATAAATCGCTGGAATTTTACGGCGATACAATCGATAATATGACGATAGCATCGAGAATGGTGCTTTCAAATATGGCGGTCGAAGCCGGTGCAAAATTTGGAATTATTCCGCCCGATAATAAAACCGATGAATATCTCGAAAATCGAGCTAAAAAGCGATATATTTCTATTTTTGCAGATGACGATGCCGAATACGAAAAAGTTCTCGAATATAATGCCGAAAATATCGTTCCAGTGGTTGCGGCTCCGCATACTGTCGATAATGTCGTTCCAGTTAAAGATGTCGCCGGCAAGAAAGTGAATCAAGTTCTAATCGGCTCCTGCACCAATGGACGAGCCGAGGATTTCCGAATGGCAGCCGAAATTCTCGATGGACGCAAAATTGCCAAAGGCACAAGACTTTTGCTTTTCCCAGCGAGTAGCAAAATTTTGATGGAAATCCTTCTCGATGGCACAGTCGAAAAACTTTTATCGGCAGGTGCGATACTTATGAATCCCGGCTGCGGACCCTGTCTTGGAGCTCACGAGGGCGTTCTTGCCGATGACGAGGTTTGCATATCGACAACGAACCGAAATTTCAAAGGCAGAATGGGCAATCCCAAATCGTTTGTATATCTCGCGAGTCCATATACCGCTGCGGCAAGTGCATCGGCAGGTAAAATAACCGACCCGAGAGAATTTTTATAATTTTATTTAGCACGCCATTTCTCGATAGATACGAATTTGCAGCGCTTTAGAAAATATTCAAATTTCGCAAATGCCTTATCGGCGAGTCCCTTATGAGTGAAATTTTTAATAAATCCCAATGGCAACGACGGCGTTTGTGAATCGATATCTTTTGGATGCAAATATAACACCGGTGGAAAATTATTTTTCCAATAATGTTTGATACCATGCCATATAAAGAATTTCGGCATAACTCTGAAATAGAATCCACCTGAAAATGCAACACGAAGACCCAATATACTCGATGCTGAAAGTGGATATTCCTCGATACCCGCCAAATTATGAATATAACGATTCGCTTTGGGTGAACCACCATAATAGGCAATCGCAGGGAAAATGCTCGAATCGTATTCGAAATCGAGTTTTTTCAATGTATCGAATGCCCATGGAGTTTTTTGAGGCGAAATAGAAAAATTAGCGGCACGAAATCCATTTATTTTTTTTGCCGAAATAGATTCCAAAATTTCTTTCGAGTGAATTAAATCATCCGCAAATCCCTTTTCACCGAGTATTCCAGCTCGCAGATGATGGAAACCGTGCGATGCCACCTCATTTCCACCATCGAGTATCATTTTCACAATTTCGGGATGTTTTTGAGCGACCTCGCCGAGAACAAAAAATGTCGCAGTGGCATTGTTTCTAGCAAGTATCCCGACAATCGATTTCATCATCGGAACAACTCGAACAATATCTGTATTAAGCATCGAATAATCGTATCCGGGATACGCTCCGTGATACCACTCCTCGACATCGAATGTTAATATACAGGTATTTGGGATAGGATATTGCATCGGTTAGTTTGAAATCTAAGATTTTGACGATTTTCTTTTGCGTCTGCCCCAGTTGATTTCATTGGATTTTTTATTATCGACGCCTGTTTCATCGGAATTCATACTTTTCCGCTCGATATTAGATGGTTCGACTTTATCTATTTTTTCCACCGACTCGATTGGTTTCACATCGGAAATATTCCGATTCCGACTCGAATTCTTTCGCGAACTATTCGGTTTTTTCGAGTGCATATCATCTCGTCTTTTTCGATTTTTATCATCGGAATTTCGATTTTCATTATATGGTTTCGATTGAATTTTCTCATTTTTAGTCGAACTCATTTTTTCCTCGATATGCCTAACTTTTCCCGAAATATTTTCGACCATTTCACCGAGAAAACCGCCGATAATCAAAAGGAGACCGATATTCGCAAGCATCGCGATAAGTGTCAAAAGTGGACGATATCCAAGATTATAACCGAATCGCAGAATTAAAGCCACTATACCGATAATGAATGCTAAAAAGAAAGTCGATAATCCCAAAGAACCGAAAAACAACATCGGTCGGCGAACAAATTTCAACTGAAACCATACCGACATCATATCGAAAAATCCGATTAAAATTCTTCCGAAACCGCGGTATTTGGACTTACCCCATTTTCTCGGTCGAAGTTTCACCGGATGCTGAACGATTTTGAAACCATTTTTATGCGCCCATATCACGATATATCTATGCCAATCGGGGCGAAATGGCATCTGTTCCAGCACCTCGCGACGAACCGTTTTCAGCGCATTCATATCTTTTACCGGCACACCAAAAAGCAGTTTGCCAAATAAATTATATACTCCAGAGACGAGCGGTTTTTGATATTTCCCGACCTTATATCCCGCGACAACATCTGCTCCCCTATCGAGTTTTTCGACCATCGGTGGAATATCTTTCGGGTCGAACTGAAGGTCGGCATCGAATATAACGATATAATCGCCCTTAGATATCTCGAATCCCTGAAGAACTGCATAAGTTTTCCCTCGATTCGCAGAATACGAAATCAGCGATGCAAACTGAAAATGCCGCAAAAGATTTTTAGTGCGTTCGGCGGTTTTGTCGGTAGAACCATCATCGACTACTATAAGTTCGAAATTAAAATTTATATTTTTCTGCAAATCTGCGAAGGCCTCGAACAGCGGAAGAATATTTTCTTCTTCATTGTATGCAGGCACGATAATCGATACTTTTATTTTTCGAGCCATCTAAAATCACCTTCCTTTAGCGGATAGCAGCTTTGTCAATTGTTCATATCCATCTGTGAAATCCCCAGAAACGAGTATATTGAAATATTTCCTCCCGATATTCACAGTCTGTCCCGATACGAGTCCGATTCTTGTCGGGATTTTCGCTCGCAGTGCGATTTGCGCCGTAATTAAATCGAAATCGGGGGATAAATCGATAGCGAACTTAAATTTGTTTTTCATAATATCCTTAATAATTCTCGAGGATACTATCCCTGCGAAATTTATATCTGTATCGGTAAAAAGCATAGGTTTCTGGGACCATTCGCGCAAATACTCGATTTGTGTTCCAATCGAAAGCATTGTAATACTTTTCGTTCCGAGTGCAAATATAATTTTCTCACGCCATCTGTTCAATTGGTTATGAAATTGCTGGTTTCTCGGCATAATCAATAAAACATTCCTGAACGAGTTAAGAAATTTTGGATATGTGAATTCCACTGGATTAGTTTTCCATAGATATCCAAGAACAGACTGGTATGTTTTTTCAGATTCTATTTTCATCTTTTTCCCAATCATCGCCCAATTTATTAAATTCAGTCGGTCATTTGTTATTTCCAAAATTACTACCTAATTATCACATAGTCAAGTTAATTGTATAATACCATCTTTTTTTATTGACAATATTAAAATCATAGTTTATTTATCGGGTGTTTAACCACAAACAAGGAGAAAGTATGAGGAAAGCAACATTATTACTGGTTGTTATCGGGATTGTTATGATGGCATCGTCGGTATTTGCCACCGATGCGAGACTGTCTGCGTTTGGATATGGAGCAAAATATATTTCCGATGCTAACAATATGATTTATACACCTGTTGCCGCATTGAGCTATAAAAACCAAGTTCAATTCGAATTGGGAAATTATACTGGCGGTGGCGCAACACCTTTCGGACAATGGGGACTTTTCAATCTTGGACTCGGTGAAAATTTGGTAATAGGCGCCGCAGTTAGAAGAACAGACGGTCAAATTTTCTCAATAGCTAACGATATGGGAACAACATCTCCAAATCCGGGAATCAATCTTTGGGGCGCTTACAATCTCGGTTCTGTAAAACTTGGACTTGGAGTTTATCGTGCATCTTATGGCGAAAAACAAACCGACAATACTAATAATACCGACAATGAATATAAATCGAGTGTGCTTTCTATTCGAGCATCCGCCGGCATGGATATTCTCGGTGGTGTAGCTGCAACATCTTTTAATGTCGATTTGAATGGACTATCGGCAGAAGCAAAAAATTCATCTAACCAGACTTACACCGATGAAACAACTGGCGGAATGGAAATCGGTTTTAAATTTAGAGCATTTTTACCTGCGACCGATAATGTAAAAATCGTGCCAGCTATCGCATTTTCTACATTCAGCCATAGCAGAGAAATAAACGATTATTCCGGTAATGTAACCGATTTCGGCGATTACACAAATATGAATTTAGACATCGGTTGCGCAGTTAATACACAAATTCTCGATGATGGTGTTGTTTCGGTCGGTGTCGGAATGAATATGTTAAATATTAAAGATGAACTGGTTTCGACTGCAAAAACCGAAGACAAAACACTAACATTACCTCAATTATCGATTTCAACCGAAATTCCAACAACGGATTGGCTTTATCTTAGAACGGGAATATCAAAATCATTCGGTTCGATTACTCATACCGAAAACGACATCGATTCGGTTATGAGTTTTAACGAAACTAATACTGTTTTCGCATCGTTTGGAGCAGGTATTAAATTCCACGATTTCAATCTCGACCTGACATTTGCAGACGACGATTTATTCGAGGGATTTTGGTTCCTCAGTGGGAGAACTGTCAATGCAGTTCAGCTTTCAGCGAGCTACAATTGGGAATGATTTTATAAATTATGCACAAATAAGAACCCCGAGTTTAAAAACTCGGGGTTTTTTATTTCTATGAAACAATTCTGTTATCTACAAAAGCCCCGCGGATTTCAATACTTTTTTAATAATTTTTCTTGTAGCATCCGATGCTAAAACAAGTGGTGGTCGAAGTCTATTTTCGCAAAGTCCCATTTCGGACATCGCAAATTTCAGCGGAACGGGGTTGCCCTCGATAAATAATGCTTTTATCACAGGGAACATTTCTAAATGAATTTTTCTCGCTGTCTGAATATCACCCTCGAAAAATGACGATACCATCCGAGAAAATTCATTAGGTGCAATGTTCGCAGTAGTCGAAATCACACCTTTGGCACCGAGAGCGAGCATCGGCAGTGTCAATGCATCGTCGCCGGAAAGAACAGTGAAATTTTTGGGAGTATTTTTTAATATCGCACTCACCTGGTCGAGTTTCCCCGATGCTTCTTTTATTGCAACGATATTCGGATGTTTCGCAAGCTTCACAACGGTTTCAGCTTGAATATCTGTTCCTGTTCGAGATGGCACATTATATAAAATCACGGGAATACCGACATCTGCGATTTCATTATAATATCGAACGAGTGCTTCCTGCGATGGCTTATTCCCGAATGGAGTGATAACCAAAACAGCATCGGCACCGAGTTTTTTTGCTATTTTTGTCCGTTCGACTGCTACACTCGTGCTGGATGCTCCCGTGCCGATAATCACTGGAATTTTTCCGTTAGCAGTATCGATAGCAATTTCGGATAATTTAATCCTCTCATTCTCGGTCAATGTAAAACTTTCGCCTGTGCATCCTGCGACAAGAATTCCATCGCTGCCCTGTTCGATATGCCATCTAATCAGCTTTCTATATGTTCGCTTGCATATATTACCCGATTTATTAAATGGTGTCGCAAGTGCTGGAATCGAACCTGAAAACATTTTCACCTCCAATGTTAATTTTTCCCAATTTTAAATTTGTTAAATTTCTTTGTCTTTCGCAATAAATAATCTATCGATATTTTAAAATATCGACAAAATTGTTTTTGCTATTTCCTATTCGACTATATATTTTATCGGAGATTGCGCTGTAAATTATTTCGATTAAGGAATTTTTTTATGAAATACAATTTCGATGGAAAAATAATCCCCCAACTTCTCGAGGATAGTGCAAAAAGACTGCCCGACAGAACAGCTTTGATGCTCAATAACGGCGATGGCACACTTTTCACTATTTCATATTCACAGCTTTGGGATACAGTTGTCAAACTTGCATCGTTCATTCAAAAAACAGGATTCGCATCGGGTGAACATATCGCATTGCTCGGCACAAATTCTTGTGAGTGGGCAATCGCATATTTTGCAATCCAAACCGCAGGTTGCGTGGTCATTCCGCTCGACTCGGCTCAACGGTCGCAGGAACTTCGTCATATAATTCGCCATTCCGATGCCACCGGGATTTTTCTCGCATCGAAATTTAATAAGGTGCTTGCAGATGATGATGAAAACTATTTTCCCGAAATATCGCATTTCGAATTGGAACATATCGAGACATTGATTAAAACCGAGGATAAACCACTACCGCCGAGATTTCCCAAAAACGATATGCAAAATGCGGCGATTATATATACATCGGGGACAACAGGTTCACCCAAAGGAGTGGTGCTTACTCACAAAAATATTGTTTCGGATATTGCAGGTGTTGTGCCGCTGTTTCCATTCACGGAGCAGGATAATTTTCTTTCGGTATTGCCCATTCATCACGCATTCGAGTCTACCGCAGGTTTTTTGACCCCTATCGCTATCGGATGCGGAATATGCTATGCAAGAGCATTACGGGCAAAGGAAATTTTGGAGGATATTCAGGCATCGAATTCCACTATAATTCTCGGTGTTCCACTTCTATTCGAGAAATTTTATAATGGTATCAAAAAGGGAATCGAGAAAAAAGGGCTTTTGGCAAAATCTGTATTCGGCACAGCGATGAATGTTGTGAAATTGTTAAATTCGACTTTTGGAATAAACTCCGGCACTTCGCTTATGAAAAAATTCAGGGAAAAAGCTGGATTTAATAATCTCTGGTTAATGGTATCCGGCGGAGCTTCGGTAAATCCCGATGTAGTGAATTTTTTCAATCATTTTGGAATCATATTTGCGCAGGGTTATGGTTTAAGCGAGACATCGCCTGTATTATCGGTAAATCCACCGGATAAAATTAAACCCGAATCTGTTGGCCCTGCAATCGATGGAATCGAGTTTAAAATTTCCGAGCCAAATGAAAATGGTATCGGTGAAATTTTAGCGAAAGGTAGTCCTGTTTTCGCCGGTTATTATAAAAATAGTGATGAAACCAAAAAAGTATTCACCGAAGATAATTGGTTCAAAACTGGCGATTTGGGTAAAATAGATAGCGATGGTTATTTATGTATATCGGGGAGAGCTAAAAACTTGATTGTTACAGCAGGCGGGAAAAATATATATCCGGAGGAACTCGAAGAAAGACTCGATTCATCCGATTTTATTCTCGAATCACTCGTTATCGGTGTAAAAAATGAAAATAGTGAAAAACCATTTGCCATTATCGTTCCAAATTACGATACTATCGATGAACATTTTAATAGAAATTGGAATATTGAACAATTAAACGATATTATTCGCGATGAAATCGAAAAAATCAATTTGCAAATGGCATCGTTCAAGCGTATTGTCGGATTTAAGATACGAGAGGAAGAATTTTTGAAAACATCCACGAAAAAAATTAAACGATATTTATACACAGGCGAGGAAATTAAAATTTTATAAAATAGGGGGTTTCAATGAACAGGGAACAAGTTCAAAATAATTTTAAGCGAATATCGGATAAAGTATTTTCGCTTTTAGATGGATTCGATGCCGAGGTAAGTTTGAATTTTTCGGATTCTGCTTTGACACGATTTGCAAATAATGTGATTCATCAAAATGTCGTTGTCAGCAATGGTGCGCTATCGATTAGACTTCAACGAGGGAAAAAAGATGGCAAAGTCGCTATCAATCTATTCTCCGATGATGGAACAATCGCCAAAGCTGTGCAAAAAGCCCGTGAGATAGTCGAGCATTCGAGTGATAACGATGAGATATTACCTATGCTTGGAATGCAAAAATATGATGAAATCGCGCGATTTTGCACCGAAACATCAGAAATTAGTCCCGAGAAACGAGTGAATATAGTTTCCAATGTGGTTTCAGCATGCGAAAAGGAAAACCTTAGTTCGGCTGGTATCGTTGAAAATTCGACATCGGCGCTCGGTCTTGCAAATTCTAATGGATTATTCGCATATTGGGATGGCACAAATTTTGAATTCAGTTTGACTGTCGAAGGAAAAACAGGGACTGGATGGGCTGAATCGATTAACTGGTCGATAGGTAAAACAAATCCACAATCCGATATTGCCGATGCAATCGATATCGCTAAAAGAAATCAAAATCCACGGGATATTAAATCGGGGCAATATACTGTCGTTCTGACTCCCGCTGCTGTCGCCGATTTTATTTCATTTATGTCGATATACGGTTTTAATGCGAGAATGCATCTCGAGGGACAAAGTTTGCTAACGGGGAAGCTCGGGCAAAAAGTATTCGACGACAAGCTTACAATCGTAGACGACGCTTATAATGAGAATTTGTCGGGTATTCCATTCGATTTCGAGGGTGTTCCCCGTCGAAAAGTCGAACTCGTAAAAAATGGTATTTTGACAAATCTCGTAGCCGACCGCTGGACAGCTCAAAAAATGAATATCGAGCCGACAGGACACGGTTTGCCGCAACCGAACCGATGGGGAGCTATTCCTCTTAATGTCGTCATCGAACCCGGCGAGACATCGCTAAAAGATATGGTAAAATCGGTTAAAAATGGGCTTTTGGTAACTCATTTTCACTATACTAATGTTTCTGAGCTAACTAAACTCACAATTACTGGAATGACTCGAGATGGTCTTTTCGCAATCGAGAATGGCGAAATCGCATATCCTGTGAAGAATTTGCGATTTACTCAAAGCACACTCGATACTTTCAATAATATCATCGCAATCGGCAAAAAACAGAAACTTGTATCGGGATTTTTCTTCGGCGGCGCCTACACTCCCGCTATGCTTGTGGAAAAATTCAATTTCTCCAGCGCTACCGAATTCGGTGGATAAATATAGGGATTTATGAACGGAAGCAATTTTAATGAAACATTCTGAACCGGCAAGTGTAGCCCTTCTTTGAGATGGACTACACTTTATGATTGGCTACACCTACAAGGTGTATCCCATCTGAACACCCCATCATGCGAAATCATTTCATCATAGGTATCACCGGTTCAAACAATTTTCCCCTCACCTCATTTTTTTCTTGGGTTTTTTGAATAAGTGTGATATAATGATTGCGTAGATTAATTAGAAAGAGTATTTTTTTGATGAATAAAAATAACTCGAAATTAAAAATGGAGGAGTATTTATATGACGTTTGACGAGTTACACAGAGATCTTAATTATAATTGCATAACCGATGATTGCAAAGAAGATACGAGCACTATTTTTACAAGGAAGCTTGCTGGCCAAGAAGTTAAAGAATACGATTTCCAATCGCATTGGGAACGAGGAATGCCTAGACGACCTATAAAAGACAATAAAGAATGCGAATGGAGAAGTATTTCTATAAATAGAAATCATGAAGATATAACTGATTATTATAAGGAGAAGTTTTCAACAGCGAATGAGATAAAGAGAATTCGTGCGGGAGAAAGATTGCCGAAAAAATATTGCACTTTCAAGTTAATAAAAGACGCAGGGGTTGTCAAAAAAGGGCAAAATAGACCGCCTTATCATTGCAGTTTATTTAAATCAGATGGTTTTAGTTTAGAAAAAATAAACCTTATTAACATAGAGGTATTCACATAATGTTCGAATTCAATCGCACAACTAAAGCAGTTAGTTATCCGATAATAACTTGCGAATATAAAGATATATTATTCGACGACGAGCCGATTTTATATTGCGGAAAAAATAGTTTCGGGAATTGGATACTTGGTTCATCCATCGATGAAGACTACGATAAAAAAATTGACTGGCATTTCCATGCGGTAGTCTATTTCGATTTATTGTCCAAGTTTTTCAAGCGGGAGTTATCCTATCTGGAAATAATGAAGAAAACATCGGACCTCTTTATTTTGGAAAAAGCTTTCGATAATTCTTACATGAAAGCTTTCCCGATTGATTTCGAAGATATACCTAAAGATTATCTACCTACAGAAAATTCGTTCTGTCCAAGTTATTCATGCCAATTATATCCGAATCTTACACATAGAGTTCACTTAGAAGGTTTCGAAGCGGCAAAACATCGTGTTTTAACGAGCATTTTTAGCAATATAGCTAATAAGACTGAGGCTTTTGTAGAAAACGGCATTAGTTTAATTAAATCTATGGGATTAAATGGGAAAACTTATATACAAGCAACGAATCCGGCGAGTTTCGAAATAGTTTTAAATACTGAACTCGTATATCCCGGTGATAGCACTGGTTTCCTTATAGACTATAATAAAGATTTAGAAAATAAAATATCTATCCTATTAGATAAGTATTTAAGCTATTGTATTTCCAAACTCCCTGATTCTATAGATATTATAATAAAGAAGGAAATACCCGAAGAAGCACAGAATATAATTCAAGAATATAAACAACTAATAAGAGAATACCATTTTCTTGTTCCCGAGGACTATGAAGAATTATTTCTTGATAAAATAATCGATACTCAAGAAATATTATCTGATATGACAAAAGACATAGGTTGTTCTTATAATTCAATAGAATTTTCGGGTATTTCACCGATTACTAAAATAGAAAGAAAAGATTATGACCGGTTTGAAAAAACCAAAGAGATTATTCAGAGTGAAATCTATACCGTAGATGATAGTTTAACGGAATACCGAATCCATATTTATCAGTTAAATACGGAAACTGGAAAAGGCAAGGCATATATAATTGAAGAGAATAGAACGCCGAAAGTGTCGATTAAAATTGAAACTGATGAACCTATAGAAGAGTCGAAATACACACGTAGTTTGGATAAAAACAAAATAATAACAGTAAGCGGTAGACTACGTAGAAAAGATGATAAACCGAAGTCTCTCATAATTGAAACCGATTAATCATCTTTCCTTCCGCTCCGTGTGGAAATATTAGGATAGGGAATACCCTATACTGTGGCGACAACCTGCTCTTTGACAACATTTCGCAATAAAAACAGGCAAACGCCAGCGAAGAGACACCTTAAAGGTGGGGAAAATATTCAAACTTTTCTGAAAAAGGGTTTTGAGAAAACCATTCTGTTATATATAATGGTTAAAAGTTATTTGATTAATCGGGCGTTGCAGGGAATGTCCCGACTTATCGGGATTAAGAAAAACGCAACGCACAAAAAACACCTAAAAGGTGGGGAAAATGAGAAATGTAGAAGATAAAATATTCAGGGCTTTGGGCAAAAAACCCGCCGATTTGTTGATTAAGAATGCTCGATTGGTAAATGTGATATCGGGTGAAATCCATCCTGCAAATGTTGCTATTGTCGATGGCAGGATTGTCGGATTCGGCGATTATGATGCAAAAGAAATAATCGACATCGATGGAGCATATCTCGCACCGAGTCTTATCGATGGACATATTCATATCGAAAGCTCGATGTTGACCGTGCCAGAATTCACTCGAGCGGTAGTTCCGCTGGGAACAGGTGCCGTCGTCGCAGACCCGCACGAATTCGCAAATGTGCTGGGACTCGATGGCATTCGATATGTTCTCGAACATCGTGAAAATCTTCCATTAGACATTTTCGTTATGCTGCCATCCTGTGTGCCTGCAACCGAATTGGAATCCAGTGGAGCGAGACTTTCGGCTTACGATATACATCTGTTAATCAATGAACCGAGCGTTGTCGGTGTCGGCGAGATGATGAACTATCCGGGAGTGATTTCTGGCGACCGTGAGGTTTTGAATAAATTGCACATAGGCAGAGATAAAGTGGTCGATGGTCACGCACCTGGACTTAGCGGAAAAGCCCTGAATGCATACATACTCGCTGGTCCTCGCTCCGACCACGAATGCACTACTGTCGACGAGGCTCGCGAAAAATTGAGACTCGGTCTTCATATACATTTGCGAGAGGGTTCATCGGAAAAAAATATGCGGGATTTGCTGCCATTAGTAAGCGAGACGAATTGGAATAATTTCAGTTTCGTAACCGACGACCGACATCCAGCATCGCTTGTGTCCGAAGGACATATCGATAATAATCTTCGAATTGCGATTCAAAATGGACTCGAACCTATAACAGCTTTCCAAATTGCGACAATAAACACTGCCAGATTTTACAATCTCAAAAATATCGGTGCGATTATCCCGCGCTATTGGGCAGACTTTATTGTGTTCGACGATATTTTAAATCCGAGACCGCGGATGGTATTCAAAAAAGGTGCGCTGGTTGCAAAAGATGGCAAATCGTTATTCAAACCATCTGAAACGCAGCATATACATATCCGAGGCACTATGAATGTCGCTAAACTCGACGATGAATCGTTCAAAATTCCTGCGAAAGCCAAACGAATTAGAATTATCGAAGTCGTTCCCGGACAAATTGTCACAAAAAATACTATCGATGATGCTAAAATTGAAAATGGTTATGCGGTTGCCGATTCTGAACGCGACATCGCAAAATTCGTTGTAATCGAACGACATCGAGCATCTGGCAATATCGGTAAGGGATTTGTGCGCGGGTTCGGTATAAATAATGGAGCATTCGCATCGTCGGTAGCTCACGATAGCCATAATCTCGGCGTTCTCGGGACGAACGATAACGATATGCTAATCGCTGCTATCCGTGTTATCGAACTCGGCGGCGGACTTGTAATCGTATCGAATGGCAAAGTGCTATCCGAACTTCCACTTCCAGTTGCGGGACTTGTCAGCGACCAGCCATTGGAAATCGTCAAGGATAAAGTCGAGAACTTAATAGATACCGCAAAAAATATCGGCTGCAATCTACCGGACCCATTCGCTGCAATGAGTTTTTTATCGCTCGTGCCGATTCCAGCATTGAGACTCACCGATAAAGGTCTTGTCGATTCGGCAAAATTCCAATTCATCGATGTGTTCGTATGATATCATTCTTTTATTCGAGGATTTGAACAGGTGATGGGAATAATGAAAAATGATGACCACGAAAGCTTACGATTACGGTTGAATGCCATTCATCCCGAACAGCAATGAGGAAAATCGATGTTCATTATCGGCTGTTTTTTATTTCAATTCGTATCGCACCGCGAGTGAAATATACGATGTCTGAATATTATCATCCTTGCGCATGTGCCATTCGGGCGAATATGCAACCGATAAATCTGCACGGATTCGTTGTGTGAACCAAACCGAGAGCATTCCAGAAACATCCACAAATAAATAATTCGAGAAAAATAACTCGGTATCGGGAATATCGGAATAGAATCGCTTGCCAAAATCTATATCTGCAAACAGCCAAAATACACCGTAATCCAAATGATTTATCGAAATGTCGATTCCGAGTTCATCGAATGTTTCGCCGGTATATTCGCTTTTCGCCCATCGAGCCGAATAAAGTGGACCTGTTCCCAATCGCCATCTGCCGAAATTCTTTACTATCGACGGTTCGATTTCGAGATATGTATAATCGAAAAAAATATCATCCTCGTTGTCGTATAATCTTTTCTCGAAATCGATTTTCGACTCGATAAATATTTTGCCGAGTAAAATAGATTGGTTCGACCAAAAATAAAACGAGGAATACGAACCGTGCTCATCCTCGGATGGGAAATGTCTGCGGTCATATCCTGTAACGAAATCGCTGAAATGCCCCGCTTTCCACAATTTTGCATAGGATAATTCGAGTTGCCTTCGGTCATAGTTTGCATCGGCGGAATCGGGAACACTGCGAAACGAATAACTCCACGAAATGCCGCCATCGCCATCGAATAGCGGAAATTCATAGTATAATTGCGAACGCAAAAGGTCGTAATCGTAATAGAATTCACCGACTTGTGAATGGCTTTTACCCTCGACCCAAAGTCTTGCAGATATTTTTTTTAAATCGATTTTTTGAGCAAGATTTAAATTGAATCGATGCTTTAAATAACCGACAACATCGGTATTTTTCTTATAAGGCGCTCTACCCTCGACAATTTCGGACATTTCAGTATTGAATTCGCCGAGCGTATATTTCCATTTTAATTTGGTATTTCCCCAAAAACTTGCATCGCCAATATCCGATGAAAATTCGCCAGAAATTTTATGCGATTTTAAATCGATTGAATACGAGCCATCGGCAAGAATTTTAGACTCGGTTGTAATCGAAACAGTGTCCTGTTCGAATATAGAATATTTTTGCCCGACCATCGAGCCGCCGAAACCGATTCGCAAACTCGATAAAGCCGCAACTTGTCCCGAACCATCGGGGAAAAAATAGCCGAATATTATAAATAAAAATAAAAGTATCTTTCCCATATATCACCCTTCGGGCAGGCTTCGCCTGTCTTTATCGTGCAACCTTTCTTACCGATGGAATCGGCAATTCCCTGTTGCACCAGATTAATCCAAATAACATTTAACAAATTAAAAAACACGATGTAGGGGCGTATCGAATACGCCCTCAAGGAAAAGCCGAAGGGCTCCACCCCTTCGGGTGTTTTCTTCGCGTTGCGTTTCTTCCCCGATTAAAAATCGGGGAATTCATTGCAACGCCTGATTAGTCAAATAACCATATCAAAATTTCTCGGCGACAGGCATTCACCTGTTTTCTTTGTGCAACTTCCCTTCCAACAAAGTTGGAATTCCCTGTTGCACCAGATTAATCCAAATAACATTTAACAAATTAAAAAACACGATGTAGGGGCGTATCGAATATGCCCTCAAGGAAAAGCCGAAGGGCTCCACCCGACACTTCGGGACACCTTCTCCCTGCGTTATAAATAAATTTAAATCACAATTTCCAATTCGTGTTATTGAAATCACTCGCTGAATTTTCACCATTCAATATCGTCATTGTTAAGAAAGACTTATTCCTTTATTTTTTTTCCAATTTTCGATATATTTATTAATCATCGGTGCAATTTCATCGATTTTCACACGCACTTGAACCAATGTGTCACGCTCACGAATTGTAACAGTATCGTCATCGAAAGTTTGCCCATCGACAGTTACGCAAAATGGCGTGCCTGCCTCATCCTGCCGGCGATAGCGTCTGCCAATAGAATCCTTTTCATCGTAAAATACCGTGAACTTTTTGCGCAATTCTCGAGCGATTTCACTTGCGACCTTCGGCATATTATCCTTTTTCACAAGCGGGAATACACCGACCTTAATCGGTGAAATTCGAGGGTGCATTTTAAGAACGACGCGCATTTTGCTGGGATTTTTCGGTTCGGGCTCGACAGTGTAAGCATCGGACAATATCGCAAGCATACCTCTGTCCACGCCGCCCGATGTCTCGATAATGAATGGGATAAATTTTTCGCCGGTGATTTTATCGGTATATTCAAGATTTTTATTCGAATACTGCTGATGTCTCGAAAGGTCGAAATCTCCACGATTGTGAACACCCTCGAGTTCCTTTCTACCGAATGGAAAATCGAATTCGATATCATAGGCATTGCGGGCATAGTGAGCCAGTTCATTTTCACCGTGCCGATGCCAATGGATTTTTTCCTCGTCGATACCGAGCTGAATATACCACTGCCACCGCATTTCACGCCAGTATTCGAACCATTTGTTGGCATCGTCTGGATGGACAAAATATTGCATTTCCATTTGCTCGAATTCCCGTGAGCGGAAAATGAAATTTCCCGGTGAAATCTCGTTGCGGAATGCTTTCCCGATTTGAGCAATTCCGAATGGAATTTTCTGACGAGTAGCCATTAGAACATTCTGATAGTCGATATAAATTCCCTGAGCAGTTTCCGGCCGAAGATATATCGTATTTTCGACAGATTCCAGCGGCCCAATAAATGTTTTGAACATAAGGTTGAACATTCTCGGTTCGGTCAATTGGTCGGAGCCGCAATTGGGGCAATTTTTGCCTTTTATATCATCGGCGCGAAACCTTTTATGGCAATTTCGGCATTCGATTAACGGGTCGGTGAAATTTTCGATATGTCCCGATGCCTCCCATATTTTCGGGTGCATAAGAATCGATGAATCGAGTCCCTCGACATCTGGACGCATTTGCACGATGGATTTCCACCAGAAATCTTTTATATTTTTTTTCATCTCGACACCGAGCGGACCCATATCCCATAGAGCGTTGATACCACCATAAATCTCGCTGGATTGAAAAATAAAACCCCTTCTTTTGCATAATGCAACGATTTCGTTCATTGTTTTATCGGCTTTTGCCATTTTACCCCCTTATAAATTTGATAAATCGAAAAAAAACGATACTAATTTTGTAAAAATGAAATCGAAAAATAAAATAGATAATAGATTTTACAAGAATTTATTTGGAATTTTATAAAAAAATGCTTGCGTTTTTAGTTATAAAAATTAACATAGTGGTTTATAGAAAATAGAAAACAGGGAGTAAATATGGCAAAAGAAAAAATTTATGAGTTGATGGTAATTTTTGACAGTCAGGGGGATGAAGCGGAAATTCATCGTGAGTTCGATGTTGTGCAATCGCTTGTCGAGAAGCGTTCGACCGAATTTATCGGTAGAGCCGATTGGGGTTTGAAAGAATTCAAATATCCGATAACGAAAAGGAATTCCGGCTATTATGTATATTTCCTTTTCAAAGCTGAAATAGATACTCCTGTTCAACTCGCTCACGCATTGAAAATGAATGAAAAGATTCTTCGGCATATGATAATCGCAGGGAATTCACGGTCGGTGGAATATCTAAATAAACTTCATAGCGAACCGATACATAAAATCGAACATACGGAACCTGTCGAACCCGTGAAAGAAGAACTACCTATTATCGAGAAAGCAGTCGAACCACCTGTGGAAAATGAAACAATCGAGGTTTCAAAAGAAGAAGAAACACAGGATGTCGTTGAACCATCCACCGAAACAGCTTCCGAAATAACATCTGAAAGCGAACCATCTAACGAACCATCTGCTGAAATCGAGGAAACAGTGGAAATTCAAGAGGAAATAAAGGAAGACCCCGAGGTAGTTCGTGAACAAGAACAATCTGATGAAAATAACGAGTCCGATGAAAATGAAGATAATAATCGAATCGAAGAACAAAAAGAAATTGGAGGAATAGAAAATGATGGAGCGGAAAAGAAATCCGAGGAATAGGCGTGAACCGCGAAAGCACAGAAAATGTCCATTCTGTGCCAATTCGCATATCGATATCGATTATAAAAATATCGATTTACTTAAGCGATATGTGAATGATAGAGGTAAAATTATTCCTCGAAAAAATACTGGAATTTGTGCAAAACATCAACGCAGACTTGCAAAGGAAATAAAGCGCGCTCGTTTTTTGGCACTTATTCCTTATGTCGTATATACTTATAGATGAGGTAATTAAAATGAAAGTTATTCTCACACAACCACATTCAAAACTTGGCACTGCAGGGGATATAATAGTTGTCAAAGATGGTTATGCCCGCAATTTTTTGATTCCCCGCAACCTCGCGATATCAGCCACAAAGGGTAATCTCAGACAGGTCGAAACGATTAAAAGACGGCAGATGTCTATCGAGCAAAAGCATAAGGCAAAACTTATGACTATCTCCGATAAACTTTCGAGAGTGTCGATAGATATCGTTGTCGAGGTCGATGACGAGGACAAGCTTTTTGGCTCCGTTACAACGGGACAAATCGCTGATTCTCTTAATAAACAAGGTTTCAATATCGACCGAAAACAGATTATTATCGACGAGCCTATCGAAAGTCTCGGTGTCTATAATGTAGCTGTCAAATTGCATTCGGATATCGAAACTAAAATTAGAGTGTGGATTTTAAAACACGAAGATTGATATGTGGTCACTTTTTTGGAGACTTTATTCGGCGCATTTATTCGCCGATTTTCCACTTCAAACCCCAGCCATTATTAGGCAGAAAAATACAACAAGGGGTTTGTTTATTCATATTGCATTGGTGTTTCTAACAGCAACCGCAGTAATAATCCCACTGGCCTTATACAGACCTATTCTATGGACTTTACCGATAATTATCACAGTGGCTCATTTTCTCGTCGATTACTTAAAATCTCTCGTGAAAAATGTCGATGCCAAATCGAGCTTTTTGCTGTTTTTAATAGACCAGATAGTTCATCTCGGTTCTATCTTACTGTTTGTGTCTCTTTTCGCATGGGGATATTCTTATGGTAATCCGATACCATATTTCGAGCTTTCGCTGGCTATATTTGCAATCTGGGGCGGTCCTATATTGATTTTCCAAATCGAATGCGCAATGAAGAAAGTTGGAAAAGTCGGTGTTTATAATGAACCATTCTATCGTTTTGCCGTTATAGAAAGAGTATTGCTTTTTTTAGGTCTTTCTGCATCGTCGCTATGGTTGCTTTTAGGAGGAATTGTTATCCCGATTATTATACGGTCATTGCTTATTTTCAATGAGGAAAATGTCCCCGTGCCGATATGGGAATGGATTATAACGATTGCGCTTGCATTGGGAGCAAGATTTGCATTAGGACCGATATTTTAGAAATATCGATTAAAATCTGTTAAATTGTGTTAATTGAATATAAATTTCTTGCGTTCATAGAAAAGATGTATATAATCGAATAAAAGGGCGGATAGCTCAGCTGGTGAGAGCGCCTGCCTTACAAGCAGGAAGTCGGTGGTTCAAATCCACTTTCGCCCATTTATTTGCAAATGAACATAATATATTCGAGCATTTAAATAATTAGTTAGTGATAATAATAAATTATGGCTGAAAAACCGAAAATATATCGTAGTGAAGAAATTCCATGGGAGGAACCCGATGCGGTCGAAAGAGCGGTGAATGCTTTCAAACAACTACCAGGTATAGGCGACCGAACAGCGAGAAGAATTATATATTGGCTATTGGGGACATCGGAAGATAAACTCGATGAATTTGCCGGTGCTTTCAAAGCTCTTAAAGAACAGATTAAAACTTGTTCGATATGCTTTAATATTTCCACATCCGACCCGTGTTATATTTGTGCCAGTCCTGAACGAGACCATTCTTTAATATGTGCTGTCGCCGAACCACAGGATTTGGCAGCTATCGAAACTACGAGGATATATAATGGCGTATATCATATACTCGGTGGAGTTCTCGATGCTTTGCGAGGTATCGGTCCCAAGCAATTGCATATCGATGAACTAATCCAAAGAGTTTCCGCCGGTGATATCGACGAGGTTATTCTCGCACTCGACCCATCGAACGAAGGGGAAATCACTGCGAAACATATTGCGAAATTGCTTGCGCCGACAGGAGTTAAGATAACGGTTTTAGCTCGAGGAATTTCAGCAGGCAGCACGCTCGAATTTGCCGACCCAAAAACTTTGACAAATGCCTTAATCAACCGAAAACCAGCGTAATCGATAACGAAGTCTTCGAGCCGATAATATCGGATTTAATATCTATGAATAATTCTGTGGTTCTCCCCAATTTTCATCATCGGCTTGTTTCCGCAATTTCGCAAAATGTTTCCGCTGGTGAATGAATTTTATTATGCCGAATAGCAAAAATATTACACTTGCAAAAGTCCATAGAAATCGCTGGTCGCCAAGTAGAACGAATGGTAAATATCTTCTGCTGAGATGTTTTACCCATCGACGATAGAAATCGTAGATGGATAAATTCGTCGCATTTCGAAAACCATCGCCGAAATCCTCTGTCGATGCAATCGAATCGCATATCGTCCCGATATCGTTCGATTCGGCGAGATAAAGAACGGCATCGAAAGACTCGGCATAAGCGAGTTCGGCATTGGAAATATTGAACGAGTTCACATATTCGAGGGATTGAAGCGATAAAATATTTCGCCAAAGCACCGCCCAGGCAAGTTGCGCCTGATTGGAAACTGTGAAACCCGTCGATAGATATTGTGCGACTCCTTCATCGAACCACCGTGGAATCGGTATCCCTTGCAATTTCTTGTGAAGTGCGATATGTGTGAGTTCGTGATTTAGAACGATTCTATCTCTTTCGGTATCACCTGTTTTTATAATTATAATTGTATTTCTATCGGGCAAAGCCACGCCAGCGCCCCAGTCGGGAATATATCCATAAGATAGTCGGGCGAGTTCGTTATTATCTCTCGCAAATTCGATTCTTGTGTCATTTAGCGAAGATTCAGGCAAGTGGAACGCATCGCATATTCGCGCTTTCGAACCTGCAATTTGCTTGTCGATTTTGTCTGCAAAAACAAAACCTATAAAAACTAAAAATACAATCGAGAAATTTTTAATCGATTTCAGCATATTCAGTTTATTTTATATCGCAAAATCGCTCCGATTCCATCGAATTTCGATAATATTTCATTGTTCCGCTGGACAAACTCGACATGCGATGAATTAGTTTCCGATAGACTCGTAAGTTCTTCGACGATTTCCTTTGCGAGACCGATTTCCAAAAGCAATGTATCTACCTGTCCATATTCGAGAGCGGTTTTCGTGTTTTCCATTCCCGCTACGGCGAGTCCATTTTTGCGAATTTCAGCATTAAATTCCCCTACGACATTTTTTTCCTGTTCGCGTTCCGCCTTTTCGAATATCGGTGAGACTTTTCGCAAAAATTCATCATCGCCGGCATCGAGGTCCCATGCGATTCTACCGATTACGGAATTTTGCCATTTTTGTGAAAGTTCATTCTCGATAGATTTCAATATTTGGTCTCTGCCTGCAAGCAATATTCGTTTTATTTTTTCATCGGTAAAAATTTTATCCACCGCCGATGCTATTTCCTTAGAAAAATGCTTCACCTGTTTCCCGCGTCTGCGTTGATAGCGCATCTGTGACCATCCACCGACCTTGCAAAGATGATGAATTTTCGCACGCATACTTTGCGCATCGTCGATAATTTTACCAGCAACCACAAGAATTCTCGCACCGGATGCATCTGCCATTATCACTCCGACAGGTTCGTATTCATCTAACTCGAAAGCCAACGGAGCGATTATCGCCTCATTATCGAGAGCGAAAAAACTTTTTTGCGGCGCAACCGAAAGCTCGACTCCCTGTGTGAAATCCGCTCCAATATCGGCAAAAAATGCGAGACCCGGTCCATTATAACCCTTGGAACTTTTACTGTTTATATAATCCTTCATCAGCGAAAGCGAGACATCGAAATATTCCGACTCGTTTTTATTCAAGAGTGGAGTTATTCTTTTAATTTCCTTTTCGATAAGAACATCGACTTTATCCCAATTCCCCGCGGTTTCGATATATGCAGAAAATACTGTGCGGTCGGTTTCTGCAAGCGATGCAAGTTTCCGTAATAAGTCCTCTGAAATACGCATAAAAATTCTCCTTTTTGAAGTGGTTTCAGATAAGTTGGCTGAAATAAAAAAATTTACAAGATTTATTTCTTCAATGCAAATTTAATCAACTCGTCGATAGAGGCATCGGGTTTAGCGGAATGAACCTTTCGGATTGCACCGGTGGCATCGGTAAGTGAGAAACCGAGCGTTACGAGTGCCTCGATTGCCTGCGATACGACATCGTCCGCGCCGACAATCGGTTCGGTAGATATTTCGATTTTGCCGCGAAGTTCCATCACAATTCGCTCGGCGGTTTTTTTGCCGACACGAGGAATTTTCGATAATGTTTTAATATCGCCGATATCGATTGCTGAAGCAAGTTTTTTCGGTGATACACCCGATAATATAGCGATTGCAAGTTTCGGACCGATTCGTGTAACCGAAATCAATTTGCGAAAAAGTCCCCGCTCGAACGATGTAGCGAATCCATATAGTTCCATAGCATCGTCGCGGTGAACAAGATGAGTTAATATTTTCATTTCCTCGCCGATAGCGGGAAGTTTTTCATAAGTCGAAAACGATATCGATATGCAATAACCTACTCCAGCGCATTCGATTACCGCCATAACAGGAGTTTTAGAAGACAATACACCGTGTATATATTCGAGCATATTTATTCACTCTCCAAAAATTGCTGTTCCGATACGCAAAATCGTCGAGCCGTATTCTATTGCGATTTTCCAATCGTTCGTCATTCCCATAGAAAGATGCGGAAGTTTTAGACCATCGATTTCGAGTCCATCACGCAAATTGCGGACTTTCTCGAAACACGATGCGATAACTTTTCTATCATCGGTGAATGGTGCAACTGTCATAAGACCGAGCAGATTCAAATGCGGACAGTTTTCCGTTATGAAATGAACTAGTTCATTCGATTCATCGATTGGAATGCCATTCTTTTGAATCTCGCCACTGGAATCGACCTCGATTAGAATATTTTGCACAATATCGTTATTCGATGCTCGAAATTCCATTGCCTCGGCGATATGCTGTGAATCTACCGAATGAATCAGTGCAAATTTGCCGATGATTTTATTTATCTTATTTTTCTGGATATGTCCAATGAAATGCCAATTTATATCTGCTGGTAAAATTTTCATTTTGGGAATGATTTTCTGCACATAGTTCTCGCCGAAATCGCGATGACCGCTATCGTAAGCCCGACGAATCATATCGACATCGGCGAGTTTGGTAACAGCGAGCAGATTTATTTCATCGGGATTTCTGTTAAATCTCGATGCTGTCTCGGCGATTTTATCCTTCAATCTTTTCAAATTATCTGCGACCATTTAGTCCTCACTTTCTGTCGATTTGAAATTATTTATGAGTTCATTTATATTGGTAAATCTTGCCAGCAAGTCATTAGACAAATTGCCCTTATCTATCGAATCGGCTAAAATATGAGCTTTACGAATGATACTTTGTTTTTTAAGAAAAGGATAAAGTGAAAGTGCAGATATAGCGATTCTTTCGGATGACGGTTCATCTGCTGTCGGAATTATTTTCAATGCGAATTCAAAAAGTTCCTCGGCAAGTCGAGAACACTGTTCACTTCTATTTCTTTCCATATGACAACCCGCTATAAGCATTGCCGATGAGCTATCGAGTATCTCGATTGTTTCCTGAAAATCGTCTGTTGTCGTTTGCAAGAGAAACATATACATTTTAGTCAAATTAAATCTTAAATCCACAGAATCGGAAGTGGATATTATTTCCATAATATGCTCGATTCCCTTTTGAGCCATCTGCCGAGCTTTATGCCGATTTTGTCTATGAGATTCGATTCTCGCAAGCTCATGATAAGCATCACCGCAAAGTATATGTATTTGAACAGGATTTTCGACTTGCCCTTTACTCGATGCCACCTCGGCAATTGAAACACCCGAATTCAACCATACGAGAGCATCGTCGAACCGTTCCATTCTCGATAACGCTAAACCTCCGATTATTCTCGATTTCACTGCGAGTGGAATCGTATCGGACTCTTCATCCATCGCCCATCGAACTATCGTATCCTGCGCTTGTTGAACCGATTCAAAAGTCCGAGCTGTTTTTGCCTGAGCGGCATAAGATTCGGCTAAAATTAATTTCGATTCTACAAAATATTTTCGCCAAATTTCCGCTCCCCATCGCATTTTTTCACCGAGTATTTTAATTAGTTTATCCACATCGTTTAAGTAATCGAAAATTTCATCGTGTTTATTTAAATCGAGTGAAAGTTCGGATAAGTGAAGTAAAAGTTTTACCTCTACGGCAGCTATTATTTTATTTTCTTTTTCTTTCCTCTGCCGATGACAATTCGAGATTGTTCGTTCGAGCCATTTTTTACTTTTTATAATGTCATAATTCCATAGTTCATCTTTGAAAAGTTCATCTAAAAGTTCTCCAATTTGGATTAATGTAGGAACTATTTTATACCCGACTCCACTGAGAAAACTTGCCGATAAATCGATTGCTTTTTTAATCGAATCCCAGGCAGAAGTTCTATCGTCTGTCGATAATTGTGTTCGATAAAGTGCCTTAAATATTTTTATCTGCTGAATCGTTACTTCATCGACAAGAGCGGATTCTACCAAAGAAACAGAACGAACCGACTCCCGAGCTTTCGTAAGAGCTAATATCGAGTCATTAAACTTTCCGAGTTTATAAAGTGCCTCGCCGATAATTCTATTCGCCTCGGAACGAAACAGCATATATACTCCATCTTTAGCACCATTTTCCATAAGTTTTTCAGAAATTTTAGGGAGAACTCCTCTCGCTGTCCATAAAGCAAACAGATGTCTTCCAATCTTGTTAAAACATTGCCCAGCCACTAATAAATCCGGTATAGAAATACCATCGTTTTGCCACAATATTCTTTGTCGAGCATATCGGTAAATTTCTTTCTTTGAAAAATCGGGGCAAAAAGCTCGAAGTAATAAATATCGATTATACTGGTTAAAAGTAGACTTGCCGATGTTTTTTGCAATTTCATCGGCAGCAGATATAGCATCGGCACCATCACCATAATTACCCTCGATAATAGAATTGCGAAAAAACCAGTAAATAACAGGAATGCCCATCGAAAAATCCCTATGGGCAAAAAGAGCGAGTCTATTGATAATTTCACCATAGGGCTGTTCGGGTTTTGGAAGCGATTTAATAATATTCAGCACCCATTCCCGTGCAGAAGAATGAAGTGTGAATCTTCTGGGAAATCTATCCGGATGTTCGAGCAAATCGACAAGACTCGATTCCGCAAAAAATGAGGTAATCGTTCCCATATCGCCGAGCATTTCATATATAATATCGAGTGATGGCCTATGACATACGAGCAATGTTCCCAAAAGGTTTTTCAATGATGGATTTCGCTCCAATATTTGTTTGGACTCGACCGCTCCGATAGCATAACCTATCGAGGTTGAACCATGCTTTTTCACAATTTTTTCCTGACGCTTATGCTTATCGATGCCAAGTAAATAAAAATATGCTCGCCGTTCGAGAACGGGTAAAGGTTCTAACGGAATCGTTTCAACAGAATGTTTAGCGGTTGGACAAGCTTTCCTGGATGCAGTTACAAGAAGTGTTAGACTCGAATGAAATTTCAATCTGAGCGCATTGTAATACAATTCGGGAATTCTATCGGCATCGTCCACTAAAAGAACAAATGTCTTGAACCGTAAAGTCCTCATAGCCGAATCGATATCTATACCGAGTAATTCGGGAAGATACCATGACAATTCTTTAGGAGACATCGCAAGGAAACGCCTGCCCCAACCATTGCCCCAAAGCTTTTCTAATTTATCCACTCCACGCTCGATAAGGATTCTTCGCAGTTCACTTTCTCCTTTATGGGATTTTAACGATGGCAATATTTTCAGCGCAGACGAATAGGTTGTAAATCTGTCGATATTTTCATCTTTCAAATGCGCTATTCGTCCGAGAACGAATTCGGTAAGTCTTAAATTCATTTTCCATCGATTTATCAATCTCGACATAATAGCATCGGCAGAACGGTCGGTTTGAGCCATTGCAGGATTCGAAAATCGCATTAACAACGATGGTGCATTGATAGAATTGCGCAAGCGCCATCGCAATTTTTGAATGAACCAGCTTTTGCCGACTCCCGATTCTCCGATTACCTGAATTATAGGCAGAACAGTTCCACGGTCGGTGCTGTCGATTATACTCTCGATAATCTTGAACTGCTCGGTTCTGCCAACAAATCTCGATACCCATCCAGGTTCGGGATATGCTATTTCAGGAAATGCCATTGTTAAACTCCTCGATAATTTATCTAAATGCAATATATGCCATTTAATTTTTTATAAAAGTATTTTTGATGAATCAAAAAAAAAAAATCGCTATTGCGAAAATAGATTAGAGATTATCGACAATAAAATTTATCGGGAGCATCGAATAAGGGCGCAAAATTTTACGCCCTTATTTTAATCGTATAGAAAAATGTTAAATTATTCTACCGCAAGTTTTTCCGCTACAAGCGATGCACTGCCGACAGCACGAAATGCCTCGATGAATTCTTTTGCCACCATATATGCCTCGTCGGCAATTTCAGTCTTATTTTTATCGGGAATCGAATCGATTTCACTTTTGAATTGCCGTGTCGCGTGCTTGATTGGACGATTGTTCTCATCCGACCATTTTTTCATCGCATCGAAAAGGTCTGTGGGAAGATGTTTGTGAGCGATATTCTGCCAGATAGTGCCGACATTGCCCTTGCGGATACCATAATCGGCGAACTGCCCCATAAGATGAAGCGGCGTGCCGGTGATACCGTGCTGAGCTATCGTTATATTATATTTGCGGATTGCCTCGGCGATTTCACCTGTTCGTTTCAAATCGATATGAACTGCCTCGCCGGACTTGTAATTGCCATGCTTCGAGCCATTAGAGATTGCGAGAAGATTCGGATGAATTTTTGCCATTCGCAATGCCTCGATGAATGTCATCGCCTCGGATAGTTCGGTAAGTTTGCCAGCGGCACCAGCGATTTCGCCGACCTCGACCTCGAGACCGAGTCCCCATTTCATTATAGGTGTGGCGAGATAAATTGTCGCACCGATGTTATATGGAAGTTCCACATGCGAGGCATCGATTGCGAAACTGGTATATCCAGCATCGTATTCCGCCTGAAGCAATGCCGCAGATGAATCGACCTCCTCATCGGTTTTCGCCTTGACAGTCGTATGGTCGCCATGAACGAAAAACGGCATCGAGAAACCGATGTCCTCGGCATATCCAACAATCGTATCCACATATTTTTTCGGTGGTTGAGCCGTATAACCGCCATCGATATTGCCCTCGGTTTTCGCAAGTTCGTATCCAACGATAGCATCGAGTTCCTGCGCGGCACGCATTATACCGGGAACGACGAACGGAATTCGTGCATTGCAAACCATTATGAGAATTTTCTCATCGAGAATTGCATCGAAAATATGTTTCGAGTTCATCATCAGAACTTTGGAATTTTCACCCATAACTTTGAGTGCATTTTCAGGACGCATTGCCAAAAGCTTTTCCATCTGTTTTTCGGTCATTTTTCCCCCTTATTTTTCTGCAAATAAAATGGAATATTTTGAATTTGTCAACTTAAATAATTAGTAAATTTTCTATAGGAGCAATTTGGAAATCTGTCCCTACCGCATACGCAAATCCAATTTTCATTTCTCTCCCTCCACAATCCTTATCTCTTCTTCCGTCAGTCCATGCAGTCGATTATTTTATCGGGTGCCGACATCTATTTTTCCTTATCATTATAGGTTTCGATATTGCCTAAATTGTCGATTTACTTTTCTCTCGAAAGCGATTCATAAATTTCGACCACAGATTTTCCCACCGCTTCGAGTGAGAAATTTTCCAGTGCAAAATCATAGCCATTGTTGGCTAATTTGAGATATAAATCTTTATCGGTTAAAATTCTAATGAGAGCATCTGCGAGTGCATCTGGGTTTTTTTCAGCCACGAGTAAACCGGTTTTTTCATCGTTGACTAAATCGACTATTCCACCCACAGCGGATGCCACAAGCGGTTTGCCATGCGATAATGCCTCGAGCAACACGACACCTTGACCTTCGGTATCGCCGTGTCGGTCTATGCAAGCGGGAAGCACAAAAACATCGCAATCATCGTAATATCGCTCCTTTTCATCTGCTGGCACAAGCCCTGTGAAGTGGACTTTTTCGCCGATACCGATTTCCTGTGCTAACGATTTAAGTTCATCGAGAATGGAACCCGAACCGACAATATTAAGTTCGGCATCGATTTTCGATAAAATTTTCGGCATCGCTCGAATAAGATATTTAACTCCCTTGCGCTCGACAAGTCTGCCGATGAATAAAATCTGTTTGGAACGATTATCATCGGGAAATTTAACCGATGGAACAATTTCGGGGAATTCACTTCCATAAGGCACTATTTTAATCGAGCGATTATACACTGTTCGAGCCTGTTTCGCTCCGTAATTCGTTAGTGCGATAACTTCATCGGCGTCGCGCATATATTTTCGGAAAAATGGTTTAATAATCGGATATCGCCTAATCATCGATGTCTCGGCGGTATAGAAATGCAGCACAGTCGGTAATTTCCCAAATGCTGGAGCGGCGACAAATGCCATCGGTATGGGCCAATGAATGTGAACGATATCGAAATGCTCCTGTTTCAACAATTTTTTCACGGCTCGTCTGCCCGCAAACAGCATAAATGGCACCCAGAACATATACCACGGTTTTCTCGCAAGTTTAACGGGTGTCGCCTCATCGTGAGTCAAATCCTCCCATTTGCGAAAAAAATATCGGTATCTTCGCACATCGATGCCGAAAACTTTTTGGTTGCCGAGTCCTTTATACGATGGTGCGAGAACAGTATTTTTCACACTTTGCCGTTCGAGTTCCCGAATCAATGCAATCAACCACGGCGTCATCGAATCCTCGGAATCACTGCGCGGAAATGCTGTTACTATGTGAAGAACCTTTATTTCCATTTTTTTCGATATGAAAAATGAATACATAAGCATATTTTTTAGGTAAAAATAATGTCAATCGAAGTAAAAAGCGGGCAATGATTTTATGAATTTTCCAATTTTTAAATATTTTTGGTCCCCTATCTCTTAACACTTTTTTTACTTCAAGTCCTGTCGATTGTAAAAGAATTTTCCATTCATCGAGAGTTAACATAAGTTCCTGTTCTTGTTCTGTGCCATGAAATCCTATAATTTCCCCAAGTGAACCGAATGAATTCGGTAAAACGATACAGGCTTTTCCATCGGGTTTTAATAATCTATATACTTCTTCAAATCCTTTTTTGGGTTCGGGAAAGTGTTCGATAACCCCGAGTGCCGTTATTATATCGAATGTTTCATCATCGAAAGGTAAATTTTGACCATCGGCAACCGTAAACGAAGCTCTTGGAACAACCTTATTTAATGCAAGTTTCAATGCTCTATGTGATAAATCTATTCCATATAATTGAAAATTTTGTTTGCTCCAATATTTTAAATTTAATCCCGAGCCACATCCGATATCGAGAATATTACCATTGTCCGGTGGATTGAATAATCTAAAATATCTTTTAACTCTTTTTATATCGAATGCACGAACATCTTCCTCGTAGTGATATTCTGTTTCATAAAAATTTCTAATTTTAGATATTTTTTCACTCATTTTCCAATTCCTCCGATAAACCATTTTCTATTGATAAGTTATTTTGATTTTTATTAAATTTTAATTCATTTTTTATAAACAGTATTAAAATAATAGCTGTAAGTAAAATTGCTTCAGAAAACATCATCCATACTCTTGTCGCCAAAGAAAGAAAAACTCTTTGTGCTTCGGGAATTATAGATGGTAAAGAATACATCATTACACCCTCACGCACACCGAGTCCTGCAGGTGTAATAATACTAATATAACCGATTATCCAGGAAAAAGAGAATGCTCCTGTTATAGAAAGATAATTTTGCCACTGGAAATCGGGATAAACCGATTTGGTGCAAATCATAATTCCTAAACCCATCATAAGCCACATACCAAAACCCACTGCAATACTGAAAATTATTAAACTCGGTTTCATCACAGGCATTCGACTGTATTCATCTTGTTTTCCCGCAAATTTTAGAGCTATTTGTAAAAGTTTATGTATTAGTGCCGGTCTAAGTATAATAACTGAAATTATTAACAATATTAGAATCATCCATATTGGGATAGAAATGAAATTGCCGAATCCAACAAGTAAAATTCCTAAAATAACACCGGAAATAAGGAAAAATAAATGTGCTATAAAAGAAACAGTGAATGCCGATGCAGTATCGATTTTCCATTTTTTTGCGAAATACATTATTCCAAAAATGAACCAGAATTTACCTGGAATATATCTCGTTATGTTAGGTAAAAAAATCATCGTAAGACCGCAATAAAATGGGACCGATTTATCATACATAACTTTCATCGCTCGTTGCCATATAAATGTAATAGATGCAACTCCCGAACCCATTACAAGAACTCCGATAAGCATCATAAACCAATTGGCTTTTGAAAGAACCATAGAAATATCGTCCCAATATTTTATGAACCTTGCTATCACAAAATAAAGAATGACTAATGAAACTACAAAACCTATAATTTGCTGAAGTCTTTTTTTAGTTTTTTTATTCATAGTCGAGTCAAAAATTATTTTTTAGGCATTGCAGCTATAAAAACCGAATGTCCAAACCATGGGAATATAACACGGCAAATTTTTTCAAGCGGCATTAAGATTTGCCATAATTTTGCAAAAAATGCTGGGAAAAGTTGAAAATTCCCTCGTCCGATAGGAGGAAAATACCACCAACCACCGATTTTAAGTGTTTTTAAATATGGAGAGAATTCTTTTTTTAATCCCCAGGGTGTAACCCAATTATCTAAAGGTTGATTGCCTGCGTGAACCTCTTTCCGAGCGAAAAATTCGGCTAATTTCCTAAAAATACCGAACCAGTTCACCCAATTCGGTGTGGTCAAAAGCAAAATTCCATTAGGTTTTAGAACACGAGCAAATTCCGAAATCATCTTTTCACGCTCGGGAACATGCTCTAATACCTCACTGCAAACAATCCAGTTGAAAGTGTTATCGCCAAATGGCAATATTGTGCCATCACCTTGAACAACTAAAGAATTGGGAAACTGCTCTTTAACAAGTGGTAGATATGTAAAAGGTAAATCGAGTGCTACGACACCATTTGGAGCAACCTCGAGATCGGGACCCTTACCAACACCGATAACTATACCGAAGCCATCGATTTTCATTTTATTAGCGAATTTTTTAAGAGCTTCGACTTTTGTATATTGCTTAAATTTTTCCTGTGGAGAAAAATCCTGTTCGACAAAATATCTTTCATAAAAATTTCGACTATCCTCAGACATAATATCACTCCATTATTTATAATAATTATTTTTCTTTTGGGGCTTTATTAAGAAATAATACCGCTATTAAAAGAACTAATCCTGCAAACATACAAGCTAAACTAATATTCAAACTTTTCTTAAACAGTGAAGCCTTATATGCAAAATGAACTTTGTGTTCCCCTGCATTTAGTGGAACGGCAATGAACGAATAATCTGCACGAATTATCGGCAATTGTTTGCCATTTTCCTCCGCACTCCATTCGGGATACCAGTTCTGCGATACGAATAAAAGCCCATCGTAAGCCATATCGATTTTCACATAGAAATCATCGTCTTTATTTTCTGCAATCTCGCCGCGAGAATACCCATTTATCAAACTGTCGGGAATTTGCGGCATAGAGATTTTGGGGGCATCCTCGACAAGCAATGTCGTTCGGTAGTTCGATACTGAATCCATTGTGAATGCTCGGTCTTTAAGTTTTTCGAGTGCCGCACTATGCGACGATGTTTCCCATCGATAGAATGCTCTCGCTCGCGGGAATGCACTCAAATTACGATATAGGACTCCCCTGCTCGTTTGCTTAACAGGTGAAAGAAATGGAATATTATTCAGTTGCTGCGGTGCGAGAACATATTCGATATTCAAAATATCCCAGAATTCGGGATAATATTTTTGAATATTTTGCTCTTTCGGTCGATGCCGACCGGTAAATTCGTCATACCATTTGAGTTGGTTGCCGTGAAGTTCCGAAAATGTAACGGCATCGAAACCGAATGTCCCAAGATATGTATATGATACAGTCTGCGGAAGAGCGAGAGTTCTGAATGGTCCCTCGGTCTGCTGAATTTGCTGAAGTGTTTCGATAAGGTCTGTTTTCGGAAAATATCGGTTTATATCATCGGTTATAACGAATGGTTTCGACATCCGCCAGAGGTCGACAATTAGAACTATTCCAAGAACTATAATCACAGCGTAATTCGCCAGTTTAGAACTTTTAGAACGCCAATATAGAACACCGATACCGAGCCAGGCAAGCACAAGAGCGAGCCACGAACTTTTCAAAAAGATTGGGAAGTTTCTGCCGAGTGCCGCTAATTTAGCTTGAATATTCGCATTTGCATAGTTCGGCATATTATTAAGCCACCACGATGCAAGCGGTTTCCCAATAAACGATAATATTATTAGCATCCCAGTGAAACCGAGTGCTGTCCACAGAATCCAGCGAGCTAATTTTTTTGCTTCGGATTCATTCCTTTTATCGTGAGATTTATTTTTCGATGATTTGTGCCGCTCATCCGACTTTGCTCGCAAAATAGCATCGACAGCAAAAGCCATACCCACAGCGACCGAAAATGCCACTGTGAAAAATAACATCTCGGGACCGCGGAATTTCTTGACTCCCGGAATTAGATAATAGTAAATATAAAATAACGGCGTTTGCGTTCCGAGAGCATAAGTAATCGCAAATAGGGAAAATCCCGCTAAAAATTTCAATAGTGCTTTTTTTAGTGCAAATAGTGCGGCAATCGCAAGAATAATCGATAATATGCCGAGATAATGCGAATTTATGCGAAATGTGTTTCTGCCCCAGTATGTCTGTTTCGCTTGCAGATTGATTCCAACAAAATCGGGATATGTCGATGATACGAGGTCCTCGAGATTCATTCGCCAACTATTAGAAAAATTTATTCCCTGTGAATCCCCTGTCTTTTCGGTTCGCACAGAATATTTTCCGAGATAATCATAAGGTGGATAAATTTGAAATGTTGTCATTCCGATTGCAAGAACCAATGCACCTGCGAACAAAGCAGTAATTTTTGCTCCACCGCCAAAATTATATTTTTTCAAAACATATCCCCGAATTAACCTGAATACGAAAAGTGAGCCCAAAAGCCACGATGCGAAATAGACCATCTGTAAATGAACTGTCAACACATAGAACGCATACCCGAATGCGAACCATAAAAAATCGATAACTTTTCGTTTTGCCATAGCGCGTTCGAGAAGCCATACCATAAATGGCAAAATAGCGATTACCGACATTCTGCCATCGTGCCCGGCATAGATGAATGAAATCAGCACGGGGGAAAGCATAAATACGAGCGAGCCCAAAAACGATGCGCCATCTTTCAATTTGTAGAATTTTAGCAGCAGAAACATCGAAAATCCTGCTATGAGCATATATAGAACATATCCGAAACCCCATGCTCGATGTGTCGGCAGCAATATTCTCAATGGTATAGCAAGCGGGAAAAATATCGCGCCGTGCATCGCCTCGACAAATGGCAGTCCACCGTGAAGATGCGAATCCCAAAATGGATACGAGCCGAACTCGTGAAAATAATCGTGGAAATACTTTACCGTAAAGTGCCCTATATCGACATAATCCGTGCCGAAAATCATTTTATCGGAAAAAATGAAACCACCGAAAAAGACGATGACGATTGCCACTAAAATCGATATATATACGAGTTTTTTCACATTGCTCCTTTCGATAGCGAAAATTTTTGCAAAATTGCAAAGTCATTTTACGAATTTAGGTAGATAAATTATTTTTGCAAGCGAAATTATCGTAAAAAATTTGTGTTTTATTCATCGAAAATTTTATCTAAAAATGTTTAATCTAAAAAAATCATTATAAAGCGAACAGTGGAATGGAGCTTTATACTTGAAATGAGATTGAAATATCGATATATTAAAATTATGTCGATGTCGATTTGTATCGTGTTCCCGCGGGGACACCGCTCGATGTTATCGACGAAAAGGGCGAAATAATAAGAAGAGCGGGGGAATGTTGTGTGGGAACGGTCTCCCGACCGTGATAATCGACATCGGGAGATGTCTCCTACATCCCGCACATTCATCTACACACCCGCTCGAACGAGCGCATCGGGGCTCTATCTGGTGCGTGCAACGATGAGCAATGGGCAAATTGCCACTCGTAAAATATTATATATGAAATAATCAGATGCCATTGGCACAAGACAAATAATCGATTTCAATAAATCGCTTGACTTATGTGTCTCTACATTGTGAATTTGGTCTATGATATATCTTATCACATCGATTTGCGGATTTTTTGCAGGAACACTTTCGGGATTTTTCGGAATCGGCGGCGGAGTAGTTTTTGTGCCGACACTGCTTTTTATTCTGCGAGCAAATGGATATGCCATAGGTCCTGCTATGCTTATCGCCACAGGGACAAGTCTCGGGGCGATTGTGCTTTCAACATCGTCGGCGGCATATCGACATAAAATAATGGGAAATATCCGAACCGAGACAGTAATCCCGATTATCATCGGCGTAGTATTGACGAGTGCAGTCGGTGTTATTATCACAAATAAAATCGGCGGTGCACCATTGCGATATTTGCTTGCAGCTTTCAATATCTGGGCGGCATACCGAATGTTCAAACAATCTATATTCCATTCGAAAAAAGTCGACAACTCCACTAATTTCCTATACAATTCACTCGACAAAATGCCCTTTAAAATTAAAATATTTCTATTTTCACTTGGAATGCTTGTCGGAGTTAAATCTTCGATGCTCGGAATCGGCGGTGGAGTTTTCGTAGTCGCTGCATTGGTTATCATACTTCACTATCCATCGAAGAATGCAGCTGGGACATCGGCACTTGTGGCATTTACCGCTGCGCTTATCGGAGTATTTTTCAGAGGATTACTCGGCACACCGCCCGCTAATGTTCCATCTGGAACAATCGGCACGATAAATATCCCACTTGCACTGACACTGGGTTTGCCAGCGATGCTCGGAGCGCAACTCGGTGCAGGAATTCATAAAAAATTAAAGGAAAATAAATGGTTCTATATCGCATTCGGCATTCTTTTAGTCGCAGTTACTGTGAAAATGTTCTGGTAATTTTAAATCGGGATTTACAGAAT
>JAGGZE010000156.1 GCA_021162205.1 bacterium | reverse complement strand
TAATTGAAACCTAATATCAAATAATTGAAAATATTATATAAATATTTGAAAATATACCTTGACAATATTGAATATATTCTTAAATTATTTTATGGAGGTGAAAATTATGAAAAAAAGATTAAATGAATGTCCCGTATGCGGCGATGAATTGATTATCAAAGAATACGAATGTTCGAGATGTGGAACTCAAATTCGCGGTAGTTTCGAGAATAAAAAAGATGTCGAGAGTCTTACCGGCGACCAGTTCGATTTGATTAAAATTTTCATTCGCTGTTATGGAAATATAGGCGAATTCGCTCGAATACTAAGTATCAGTAGACCGACTGCAAAAGCTCGGATTCATCGACTCGGCGAATCGCTCGGATTGAAAATGAACGATACCGAAAAACCACCTGTCGCTGATATTCTCGATGCACTCGAAAAGGATGAAATTTCAATCGATGAAGCAATCGTTCGTATCAAGGGAAAATGAAAACAATTTAATAAAAAGGAGATATAAAATGAGCGAGGAAATACAAAAAATCCTAAAAATGCTCGAAGATGGCAAAATAAGCTCTCAAGAAGCTGAAAAATTGCTATCTGCACTTAGGAATTCCGAGCAACAAATGGAAATCTCGAACAAAAAGCGACACTGGTTGAAAATTCGAGTTTTCGAGGGAGATACAGAAAAACCCAAAGTCAAGGTGAATTTACCAATCGTGTTAATCAAAGTATTTTTGAAACTCGGGATGAAATTCTCGGATAAAATACCTAAATCTGTGCAGGATAAACTCGGTGAAAAAGGTATTCCATTGGATTTTGATAATCTCTCTGCTGAACAGATAGAAGAAATTTTCGATGAGCTTTCGGCAAATGGTCCACTTCATCTCGTCGATGTGGACGATGACGAAGATAAAGTCGAAATCGTGCTCGAATAATCCTATTCTCCATATTTATAGTATGCGGCGCAGGCGCCCTCGGATGAAATCATACACGGTCCCTGTGGATTTTGCGGAGTGCATTGTTCACCGAAAAGCGGACAATCGGTCGGTTTCAATATCCCTAAAATCACACTATCGCATTTGCACGCAGGATTGTCCTTAGCGTCGGGAAAATCGGGAATGTTAAATTTTCGCTGGGCATCGAAATCGCTATATTCCTCTCGAATAGCGAGTCCCGAATTCGGCAGAATACCGATACCGCGCCAGTCGGAATCGCATGGCTCGAAAATTTCATCTATGAGCTTCCGAGCCGATTCGTTGCCATTCTCGCTTACGACACGCTTATATGCAATTTTAATCTGCGGGGCATCGTTTTTCAGCATATCGACTAATAAATAAATTCCATCGATTATATCCATCGGCTCGAACCCTGTAATCACACCGGGTTTGCGATATTTCTCCGCAATAAAACTATATGGTTTCGCACCGATTATAACACTCACATGTCCCGGTAAAATGAAACCATCGACAGCTATGTCGGGCGACTGGCAGATTATATCGAGTGGAATTGGAATCGTTTTCGCCGATGGCAGCACTGAAAAATTATTCAATTTCATCTGCTCGGCAACTTTAATTGTCCCTGCGATTGTCGGAATAGTGGTCTCGAAACCGACTCCGATAAATACCACTTCTTCCGATGGATTTTCTCGCGCGATATCGAGCGATTCTAATGGAGAATATACCACCTCTATTTTCGCTCCTTGCGCTTTCAATTGCAAAAGCGATGTGCCATTCACGGGAACCTTCATCATATCGCCGAATGTAACGACGATTTTACCATTCTCGGCTAACCAGATAGATTTAGCGATATCGCTTGCAGGAGTGACACATACAGGACATCCAGGTCCGGATAGAAGTTCGATATCGGGTGCGAACATCGGTCGAAATCCCGAACGAGATATGGCGACCGTGTGCGTTCCACAGACTTCCATTAGACGAATTTTTCGACCATCCAAAATTTCTTTTATTTCTGCGATTATTTGTGGAATTTCGCTTAAATTCAATTTTCCCCTAAAATTTTAATTTATTGAATTTTGCCTGTAAAAAATTCATTGTCAAGTTTAATCTTTCAATTTTTTTAATCGTTTTATGCAGATTATATTTAGATTTCCATTTCGATATGCTATATTTTTAGCTAAATAATTTAATATCATACGAGGAGAAATCGATGATACCATATCAAGTTATTCGAGCGAAGCGCGATGGCGAAGAACTCGACGAGCAAATAATTTCCGCATTCATTTCCGCCTATGTCGATGGTGAAATTCCCGATTATCAAATGTCGGCATTTTTGATGTCGGTTTATTTCAAAGGAATGACCGCCGCAGAAACGGTTGCATTGACGAAATCTTATATCGTTAGCGGTGAAACGATGAATTTCCGCGATTTCGATTTCCCAACATCTGATAAGCATTCGACAGGCGGGGTCGGCGATAAAATCAGTTTAGTTCTTGCACCATTAGTGGCATCCTGCGGTGTCGGTGTGCCGATGATTTCGGGGCGCGGACTCGGGCACACCGGTGGAACACTCGATAAACTCGAATCGATTCCCAATTTTTCTACAAACCTGACCTCGCAAATGTGTGAAGATATGTTGAAAAAAAATAAATTGTTCATAGCAGCGCAAACAGGCACAATGGTTCCCGCCGATAAAAAAATATACGCACTTCGCGATGTTACCGCCACAGTCGAATCGATTCCATTGATTGTCGCCAGTATAATGTCGAAAAAACTTGCCGAGGGCACAGGTTCGCTTGTGCTCGATGTAAAATTCGGCAATGGAGCATTTATGAAAAATGTCGAGGATGCTCGAACCTTATCGAAAGCTATGGTCGATGTTGGGAATCTATACGGTGTGCCGACTGTTGCACTTTTGACAAATATGAACCAGCCACTCGGCGAGTATGTCGGCAATTCACTCGAGGTGCGTGAATCGATAGAATATCTTCGCGGGGATATTCGCCCGCAGGATTTAAATGAGATTACGATGGCACTCGGTTCGGTTATGCTCGTGCTGTCGGGTATTGCGAATAATATTTCCGATGGTAAAAAGATTCTCGAGCAAAAACTCGAATCGGGCAAGGCATTGGAGAAATTCCGCGAATTCATAATCGCTCAAGGCGGCGAACCCGATGTGGTCGATAATGTAAATATTTTACCTGCTTCTCCTATCGCTCGTGAGGTATTTGCACCGCTCGATGGTTATATATCGGGATTCGATACGCTCGGTATCGGTATGCTTGGAGTAGAAATGGGTGCTGGCAGAACGAGAATAGACGATATAATCGACCCGCGAGTCGGGTTTAGATTTCTTGCGAAAACAGGGGATTATGTCAGAAAAGGCGAACCTGTTGCAATTGTATTCGGTTCGGATATCGACCAGACAATAAATTCTGTTCAAAAAATCGCAGAATCGATAAAATATTCAGCCGAACCTGTGGAAAAACCGAAAAATATAGAATTTATAATTAAAGAAAAAATCGAGTCTTTCGATTGGAATGCAAAAATAGAATAATTATAATCGACTCTTTTATAAATAATGACCATTAGATACAGTATATAAACATATTTGAAATTTCACTTGACAATTCATTTTCATAAAGTATTTTTTGAAAATATTCAAGGAGGCATCGATGAGATTGACTAAAATAAAGAATTTGAAACGAAGACGAAAACACGGATTCAGAGAACGAATGTCATCACATAATGGAATACAACTTCTTTCTCGTCGAAGGAAAAAGGGGAGAAAGAAACTTGTAGTTTCCACACCTAAAAAAGGAAGAATCCAATAGTTAATCCTTGCTACAATTCATCCTTTAAAAGCGCTCATTATGGGCGCTTTTTTATTTTAAGTAGTTAATTTTTGTTAATTATCGATGATATATATATATTGACAATAGATTTTTTATTCTATATTTTTGAATTAAAGAAAATGCTATGATAAAAGAAATCGGTGGCAATTCTGAGTCAAATTGCTATATTTCGATTATGGTTTTGGTTAAGACTTGGAGTAGATAGGTTATAAGCTGGATTTTAACTTGGGGCATAGGTCCTGTGAAGGAGAACCAAATGAAACGAGTAATTTTTATTGTGATGTTTTTTCTCGCATTTTCTATTCTATTTATTTCCTGTGGCGGTAAGGAAAACAAGGGTATAAAAATTAAAATCTGGCATCAAATGCAGGTCGAGGGCAGAGATGTTCTGCAAAGAGTCTGCAACAAATATATGCAGGAACATCCAAATGTTCAAATCGAATTGCTATATAAGGAAACAGAAGAATTGCGTTCGGGTTTTCAAACTGCATCGCTTGCGGGTGCGGGTCCTGAAATAGTATACGGACCATCCGACCAGGTAGGACCATTCTCCAAAATGGAACTTATACTTCCACTCGAAAATGTTTTCGACCCCGTTTTTTTGAAACAATTCGACCCGAAAGCACTTACATATTTCAATAATCATCTATGTCAAATCGGCGACAGAATCGGGAACCATCTATCTTTGGTATATAACAAGAAACTCGTTCCCGAACCGCCTGAAAATAGCGATGAACTTATCGAACTTGGCAAGAAACTGACGCAAGATAAAAATGGCGATGGCAGAATCGATATCTATGCACTCGTGTGGAATTTTACCGAGCCATATTTTTTTATACCGTTTCTCGGCGGTTTCGGTGGATGGATAATGGATTCCGCTGGCAAACCGACACTCGATACTCCCGCAACAATTGATGCGTTCAAATTCATCGTAGCATTGAGGGATACATACAAGATAATCCCCAAAGAAGCCGATTACGATATGGCAGATGCTCTTTTCAAAGAAGGTCGTGCTGGAATGATTATCAATGGTCCGTGGTCATGGGCAGGATATAAAAAATCGGGAATCGATATCGGAATAGCGAGAATTCCAAAAATTTCAAAAACAGGTCTATGGCCTACGCCGATGTATTCACCTAAGGGATATTCCATAAATAAAAATGTGAAACCCGAACTTCTAATAGAAGTCAAAAAAGTTATAGAATATTTGACCTCGCCTGCGGTAGAACTTCAATTTACAAAGGCACTCGGCACGATACCATCTGCGATTCCTGCTCGCTCCGACAGCTTGGTCGTGAACAATCCGCTGATAGTGCAATCGCAATATCAACTCGATGTCTGCAAACCGATGCCTGTCGTTCCCGAACTTCGAGCGATTTGGGATGCGCTTCGCCCTGCGTATCAGGCTGTTCTCAATGGCACGATGACACCGGCGAAAGCTGCTGAATCCGCTCAAAAAAATACTGAAAAGAAAATTAAAGAAATGTATGAATAAAAAAGATACAGGCATTTTAAATTCGCCGATAATTTTAGCTTTTATCTCGGGGATAATGTGGGCACTCGCATTTCCACCGTTTCCACTGGGATTTCTCGCTTTTTTTATGCTCGTGTTTTTATGGCAAGCTATCAAAAATGTCGATACTGGATTTCAAGCTATTAAAGTCGGCTATCTGTGGGGACTTGTGGGTTCATTCGGCACGCTTTGGTGGGTGTTTCTTCCGACACTACCAGGGATGATTGCTATGATTATTTATCTCCCTTTATTTTCGGCACTTTATGTATGGATTCACTATATCGTTGCAAGAAAACATCCACGACTTGCGATTGTTTTTTCGCCGATATTTCTTGTTGCAATAGAATTTTTGCGTTCATCAGGAAAGCTCGGTTTCCCATGGATAAATCTTTCATACACGATGACAGGATATCCCGTTTTAATCCAGTTCGCCGATATATTCGGTGCTTTCGGTATATCGCTTTGGGTGGCGATGATAAATGCCTGCATATATTTTCTTTTTGTAAAACCTCTTAAATGGGAATTTTTTGTTTCCGCCGCAATGCTTCTGGGATTGGTATTTGGAGCATTCGGATATGGAGTTCACAAGATGCATCGGGATATCGAGGGAACGACTTTGCGAATCGCTCTTTTGCAGGGTAATATCGACCCTTACGAAAAATGGACACCGAAAATGCGTAGAATGAATGCAAAAATATATTCCGATATGATACGAAGTGTCGGTTCGGATATCGACCTTTGTATTTTGCCCGAGACCGCGACAGCGTGTTATCATCGGACAAAACGGTCGATGTTTAGTCCACTCGTCGAGGCTGTCGAGGAAATCGGTGTGCCGACGCTTATGGGAACACTCGATTTCGATGATAACGACAAAAATCGATATTTTAATAGTGCGATTCTCGTTATGCCCGATGGCTCGTATAAACAGCAATACAACAAAATTCAGCTCGTTCCATTCGGCGAATATATACCATTGCAGGATAAATTTAATTTTATTCGCAAATTGAATTTTGGTGGAAGTTATTTCGAATCGGGTAATAAATATACAGTTTTCAAATTCGATAGTGCAAAATTTTCGGTTCTGATATGTTATGAATCTGTATTCGGATGGATTGGGAGAAAATTTAGAGTCGATGGTGCACAATTTTTGGTGAATATCACAAACGATGGCTGGTTCGGCAAAACCTCGGGACCATACCAGCACGCTATGTTCAATGTTATGCGGGCAATCGAAAATCGAGTGTGGATTGCGAGATGTGCGAACACAGGGTTTTCTATGTTTATCGACCCTTATGGCAGGATTATTAGACGAACGAAATTGTTCGAGAGAACTGTTCTTATCGGCGATGTTCATCCGACCGATTTCAAGACGATTTACGACAGCATCGGCGATATTATCGGTTGGGGTTCATTTTTTATAACCCCATTGTTGATTTTTTTGTTTAGGAAGTAATAGCAAATATTTTATTCGAAGATTATGGATAAGGAAAAAATAGCAAAAACGACAGATTTGATATTATCATCATCGAAAGTTGTTGCGTTTACAGGAGCGGGAATTTCTGTCGAAAGTGGAATTCCGCCGTTTCGAGGCGAAAACGGATTGTGGAGTAAATATGACCCTGTATTTCTCGACATCGATTATTTTAATACTTATCCTAAAAAATCGTGGCAGATGATAAAGAAAATATTTTACGATTTTTTCGGCAAAGCGAAACCTAATGCGGCTCATTTCGCACTGGCTGAAATCGAAAAAATGGGATTTTTAAGTTCGATTATCACGCAGAATATAGACAATCTCCACCAACAGGCTGGAAGTGAACGAGTGTATGAATTTCACGGAAATTCACGGGAATTGATATGTGTTAATTGTGGAAAAATTTATTCTGTGAAATCGTTCGACCTCGATAATCTTCCACCATTTTGCGAATGTGGGGGTGTTTTGAAACCGAATTTTGTTTTTTTCAGCGAAGCAATTCCCGAATATGTTTTTGCAAAATCGGTGGAGGATGCAAAATCTGCAGATTTGTTTCTTTTAATCGGCACTACCGGCGAAATTATGCCCGCATCGCTGATTCCGTATCGAGCAAAAGAAAACGGTGCGAAAATTGTAGAAATCAATGTTCAATCATCGAATTATACGAATACGATAACCGATATATTCATTCCCGGAAAAGCAACAGAATCGATGACTGAATTGGTTTCGGAAATAAAAAGAAAAATTTAATAAAATCGGAGAATTGGAATATGCAAAGAGCGAAAGTTGTCGGGAAATTATGGCTGTCGAGTGCTCATCCATATATCGAAGGTTATAAAATATTGATATTATGCGACACGACATCGGGTGAGGAAAACTATTATCTGGCTGTCGATAGCGTGGATGCTGGATTCGACGATGAAGTTCTGACTGTATCGGGTAGCGCCTCGCGGCAGAGCGGTGCGACAAAGAAATCTCCCGCCGATACAGCGATAATCGCTATAATCGACCAGGAAAAATAACAAAAAGTTATGTTTGATTTCTATACTAATGTATATTTATTAAAAGATTGAATTATTTTATTGAAAAATCACAATGGATAAAAAAATCGAAAATATAAAAAGAGATATAAACTTTGTAAAAAATGTTTATCAAAAGTTTATATTAATTCTTCCATCCTTCGACATTACAAATAAGAAAATATTACCTTATGGATTAAAACCTCATACCCGTTCTGTTAGTTGGCTTGTCGAACAAGTTATTACTCAACAGACAAAATTTCATTCAAAAGAATTGAAACTCGACGATGTAACTTTCGATATGCCAGATACTTGTCTTCACGATTGCGAAATAAAAGTAGGTAAGAAAATTTACTATATAAATGTTAAAATTCATAATGTGGATAAACGAGAAAATAAAAATGATATAGCAGCGGTTGAAAAACTATATATGCAATACGAATCCAATCCATCATACAGTTTGATTTATGCTTGTTTTGGAATAAAATTCAAAAACATAAATATTAGTTTCGATAAAAATTATTTATCAGTTTTTTCGCCACAATTTCTTCCGATTTATGTGAATCCCCGAAATGATAAGATTCAGGCATATTATCACCATAAAGCAGAATATAGAACTCGAAAAAGTTTCTTAAAATTGCTTCGTGTGAATTCGAGAAGTATAATACTTGATTAGTGGAATGATATTATGAATGAAATAGTAAATAAAATATTTAACGAAGATATATTGAAAGGTATAGAAAGAATTCCCGATAATTATATCGATTTAATCGTAGCCGACCCACCATATTGTCTCGGAAAAGATTACGGGAATGATTCCGATAAAAAGAGTCCATTAGAATACCTCGAATGGACTAAAAAATGGATTGATGCTGTGATTCCCAAATTAAAAGATGCGGGAAGTTTTTATATATTTCTTTCCTGGCGCTATAGCCCCGAGATTTTCACTTATATGAAAACCAAACTGATTATGATAAATGAAATCATCTGGGATAGAAGAGTGCCGAGTATGGGCGGAAGCACTCGGAAATTTTCATCGGTGCACGATAACATAGGATTTTTTGTCAAGACAAAAAAATATTACTTCGACCTCGATTCTGTGAGAATTCCCTACGACCCAAAGACAAAGAAAGCGAGAACTCGTTCTATTTTTGTCGGGAAAAAATGGCTCGAAATCGGATATAATCCGAAGGATTTATGGAGTGTTCCAAGAATTCACGCGCAAGACCCCGAGCGGGAAAATCACCCTACACAAAAACCACTCGAAATTATAGAAAGAATTATCAAGGCAAGTTGTCCCGATAATGGAATTGTCCTCGACCCATTTATGGGAACTGGAACTACTGCGGCGGCTTGTATAGCGAATAATCGAAAATATATAGGGTTTGAAATAAATTCAAAATATTGCGAGATGATTGACAATAGAATTGAAATATTGCGAGGAAAATTAGCATTTTTTTCTTCGGATAATAGAAATCGAAAAGAAAAGAAAAACACCAAAAATATCGAGCAGTTTTCTTTCGATTTCAAATAGATGGTATATTCTCTATTGTCTTTTCCACCATGCAAATTCCGCTAAAATCAATATTAGGAACGGCAGCGCTACCACCGAGAAATAAAATATTTTTCCCTGCTGTCGAGATGTTAGATTCAATTTTCTATCCTCGGGATTTTTCGGTCGAATCGATATTAAATTTTCCTGTTTGCCGAGCCAATCGATACAGTTGAGCGCAAAATCTTTATTCCCTGAAAATGTAATATACTTATTTATAACAAAATCCGGGTCGCCGATTATAACCATTCGAGAAAGCGGTTTTTTTGTAGGATTTTCCAATGCACAAGCTACAGTAACAGGACCTTGCAAATCTGTGCCTGGATTATATTCTACACTATCTAAACGCCAACCGAACTCAGCCCAAGCATCTTTGCCGGTTCGAGCCAATTCAGTATATTTATAATATGAAATTAAACTGTTAGATTTTCCTATCGACCTCACAGTAGGCAGCATCGTCGATTCATTGAAATCTTTCGTTATCGGATGTTTCGCCTCATACGCTGTTATCAGGGGCATCTTTGGACTTGCACCGAACATTCTGCCTATCGATGACTCATCGATTACCATATCGTCAAAAATTTTCACATTATATTTTTGAAGCCACACAGCGACAGATTCCGCCTGTCCAGGTTCGAGCATAATAAGAATTTTGCCGCCTCGTTCAAAATATGAACCGAGTGAATCGAGTTCGCCCGATAACGGATTGGATTGCGGTCCGCAAACGACGAGAACAGTTGCATCGTCGGGAATTTTCCCCTTAGCAAAAAGATTTAATGTATCGAAATCGAAACCCTCGTATTTGATTCCATCGGCGAGTGAACTCAATCCATCGGGATTTTTAGAATATGGTGAATATTCGCTATGTCCCGACAGAAAATAAATTTTTCGTCCACTGCCCGAAACGAACTGCTTTATCGAATTTGCTAATTTTTGCTCGTCGGGACTGTCGATAAGTTTGGATTTATCATCGCATAAGACCACTATTTGGCCGTATTCTGAAACGCCATATTTTTTTGCAAGCTGTGGTCGACGGTCGGGGTCGATGATTTTGTATGAAATATTAGCATCGATGTCGGTGAATTCGGCGATGAGGTCGATAAAATCCCTATCCACAGGCGAACTCTCGTTATCGAACAGTAAAAGTTCTATATTTTTATCGAGCGATGAAAGTAATTTTTCAGTGCCAGCGGATAATGTGTAAAGTTTTTCCTGCGTCGAATCGATTTTAATTTTGTAATGAACCCCCAAAATATTTGCGATAATTATAATTGCAAAAAAGAAAATCGAACCCAAAATCGTGCTTGTTCCTTTCGAGAACCTTCGAGTGCTGATAAATTCTCTCGTCCTTCGCCATGAAAATATTAGCCAGAGTATAATAATCAAAATGCCTAATATCAATGCCGCTTTGGCGATGAATACAAATTCAGAAAATATCCAGGATAGCATTGCACCGAGAAAAATCATATCGATTCCGATTATACCGAGCAATGTCAGATATTTTTGTTTCATATCATATTCCTCGCCATCGCCAGGATTCGACCGAGCGATGAGTTAAAAAAATTCCAATAGTCGCAAGACTGATAAAATATATAATATCCGATGTATTTATCACACCTTTTGCAAAATTTGCGAAATGTTTCGACAACCCGATATATCCAAGCAGACTCGAAATAGTTCCGCTGGAAAACAATGTGCTCCAATCGACAATCCACAGAAACAACAGCAATGCAAACGATATAAACACCGCTATAATTTGATTTTTCATAAGCGATGATATGAATTGCCCGAGCGGTATTGTCGCTATTCCGAGACATATCAGCCCGAGATAGCCCGACCATACAGGACCCCAATCGATACCGGGTTTCGTATAATAATTAAGTATTAACTGAAAAATAATAGTTGTGGCTATTAGTATTATATAGATTGCGAAATTCGACAGCAGTTTCGCCCAGACGATTTGTGTTGTCCGAATAGGCGATGTCAAAAGCAGTTCCGCTGTGCCAGAACTTCTTTCGGTAGAATATGAACGCATCGTGAGAACGGGTATTAAAAAAAGTGCGATGATCGCGATATTGCTGAAAAATGGCAGAATGACCCATCGGTTAGCGCTCATCGGAGGTAATGGAACATTATATGCCGTTTTATATTGAAGTGCCTGCGAACATTGAAGTGCGAAATAACTGGCGATATTGTAGAATAGAAAACCTGTAATTGCTAAAAAAATAGCGAGCATAATGTATGTTATCGCCGATGAGAAAAATTGCCCGATTTCCCTTTTAAAAATTATCCATATTGTTTTCATAGCGATTTCTCCTGTGTCGATACGATTTCGAGAAAAACATCTTCGAGACTTGCTTCGACAGGTGTGAGTTCCAAAATCGACCAATTATGTTCGAGTGCCGCCTTGGTGATTTGCTCGCGTGTTTTCCATTTCGGCTCGAACTCGACCAAAAATACACTGTGCCGTTCCTGTGGAATTATATGAATCACACCGTCGAGTTCCAACAGAGTATTCTTTACCTCGTTCGATGGTCCTGTCATTTCCACGCGGACAGCATCGACCTTGCGGATTTTTTGTGCGAGTTCGGTCGGCGAACCGATAGCGAGAATTTTCCCTCGATTGATAATAGCGACTCTATCGCAGGTCATTTCGGCTTCGGGCAAGATATGTGTCGAAAGTATTACAGTATGGTCTCCGCCGAGATTTTTAATAATTTCGCGAGTGTATTTTATCTGTTTAGGGTCGAGACCGATTGTCGGTTCGTCGAAAATCAAAACAGCGGGGTCGGCGATAATAGCACTCGCAAAACCGACTCGCTGACGATAACCTTTAGAGATGTGCATTATATAATTGTTCCAAACATCCTCGAGTTTGCAAACATTCTCGACATATTCGAGTTTTTCGGCAATTTTTTTCGATGAAACATTTTTCAATTTCGCTACGAATTTGAGAAATTTACAAACTTTCATATCGTTATACAATGGAGGATTTTCGGGCATATATCCGATTATTTTACGCACCTGCGATGGTTTTTCGGTTATATCGAAACCATCGATTATTGCGGTGCCGTCCGATGGCGGAAGAAAAGTCGTCAGAATACGCATAGTCGTGGTTTTCCCCGCGCCATTAGGACCTAAAAGACCGAGTATTTCGCCCTGCTCGACCTCGAATGAAATATTATCGAGAGCTTTGAATTTACCATAATATTTTACAAGATTTTTTACCTGTATTCCGGCCATAACAATTTCAATTCGATATAAAATAGTTTATAAATTTTGCTAAATATATAATATTTTTCCAAAAAACAAATTCAAAACAAGTGAATAACACATTTTGGGTGAATTTTGTTTTTGGATTTTTCACTATTTTATGCTTTCGATGCGAGATAAATCGTGTATCCATTTCGATAGACAACAAAAAGCATGGGGGAATTTTTCTGTATATTTTTTAACGCATCGCGAATATTCTGCGGATTTGAAATCGGTATTCGATTCATTTCCACGATAATGTCTTCTGGATGAATACCCGCTTTATCTGCAATCGAGCCATCATCGACATCGACTACGAGAACGCCATCGCCATCGAAATTTAGTTTTCTCGCATCGGAAAGCGAAAGCGATTTTATATGCAGACCGAGATTTATATCGTTATTGTTATCGACAGATGCCACAATGCCTTCTTCGCCGGGCATTTCACCTAATTCCACTTTCTTTATGATTTTTTTGCCATTCCCGACAATTTTCAACTTAATTTTAGTTTCTGGCTCGAGCGATGCTATTTTGTTGCGAAGTTCTCCCGCATCGTTCACATTTTCACCATCGATTGCGAGAATGACATCGCCTCGTTGCAAACCAGCATCGTCAGCGGGACTATTCGGTATCACCGATGAGACAATTACGCCCTTTGCATCATCGAGACCGAGTGCATCGGCAATATCTTCGGTTACATCCTGAATCGATACGCCGAGCCATCCTCGAACGACTTTGCCATTGTCTATGAGTTGGTTCATAATTTGCTTTGCGAGATTTATCGGAATTGCGAAACCTATACCGACATTACCACCACTCTGTGAAACAATCGCAGTATTGATACCGATTATCTTGCCATCGAGATTAACTAATGCTCCACCCGAATTTCCGGGGTTTATCGAGGCATCGGTCTGGATGAAATCCTCATAATCGGTAATTCCCATTTTTGAACGACCCTTAGCGGAAATTATTCCCGCCGTAACAGTGTGTTCGAGTTTGAATGGACTTCCGATAGCGAGAACCCATTCTCCGATTCTAATTTTATCTGAATTGCCAAGTTTTGCTGCGGGAAGTTTTTTATCGACATCGATTTTCAACACCGCTATATCGGTTTTATCATCTTTCCCGATAATTTGTGCATCGTATGTTTCATCGGCGATATGCACCTGAACTTCATCGGCGCCATCGACAACATGATTGTTTGTGAGAATATAACCATCATCGGAAACTATTACGCCCGAACCGAGACCTTCCTGTTTGAATTGGCGATTTCTATATTGAGGATGACCGCCGGGACCGAAGAAGAAATCGAAAGCGCCATTTCCAGCGAATGGGTTAAATGTTCTAACTGGAACATTATAAGTTCTTGCGCTCGTGATAGTTATCACCGATGGCATCGTTTGTTCGGCGACATCTGCGAACAATCGAGAAACCTCGGGTATTTTTGACTCGATCGATTCTGCATTAGCGGAATGAACTAAATTTAAATTTGCAGTTAATATGATTCCGATGATAATTCCTGCCAAAATGACAGGGAGTATGCCAATTTTACGCATCATTTTGAGACCTCCCGTTTTTATTTTTTTCTTTTCGATAGAATTTTCGTTCTTTATCGAATGCGAGTTATTGATGAAATTAAAAAGTTCCTGCAATGTGAACGGTTTTCTAATCCAGAAATCTGCTTCACATCTTTTCGCTATTTTTTCAAGATTTTCAAATGGTTCACCTGTGATAATACCGAATTTTTTATCTGGGAATTTTTTACGAAGAATCTTAATAACACTTTCGCCATCGATATCCGGCAAGTTCAAATCTATAATCGCGCCATCGAAATTTTGGTCCATACTATCGATTCCATCTTGCCCGAGTCTGACAATTCCGACCTCGAAACCATATTTGATGAATGCTGTCGCCAATGTTTCCGATAGCCCGAAATCGTCTTCTATAATCAACCATCTATTCATTTTTTTACCTCCTGCCAAGAAATAGCAAATGATGTGCCAATTTTGAAATGGAGCGAAAATTGTATGATTTCATCTAAATTTGACAAAATATTTTTTTCTCGATGGGATACTTGTGGAATGAACTTGACTTTTTCTCGATTTATTTATATTTTTAATTATGAAGAGTAGTGGATTATTTTAAAAACACATTGGATGTGAATAATGACCAAAAATGAAACAAATAAGAAAATATTGATACTCAAGAACAAAAAAAGAAAAACATATAACTCATATTCACATGTTTTTCTTAAATCGAAAAGGAAAAATAGGAAAGATGATGCCTTGTTCGATGAAATTCTTCGAAAATATGCCAAAGCATGGAGAGAACTATCCGAAATGTGAATTATCTTTCTGCAGATGAAATAATCTCCAGAAATCGTGAAATAATCTTGAAAACTGGCGGTTTTAGAAGTGCCGCCGGTATATTATCTAATTCGAATAGTTTAAATTATCTTGTTAAAGTCATAATAGATAATGATACATACTCTACTGTTCAAGAAAAAGCTGCCATTTACGCTTTCAACATAATAACAAGACATATTTTCGTTGACGGATGCAAACGCACCGGGATGTCCTGCTCTATTCTGTTTCTCGAATTAAATAATTGCAATTTTTTAAATTCAGTTTCTGATGATGATATAGTCGATATCGCTCTCGGTATTGCAAATGGTGAAAAGGATATTTATTCTACAATTAACTGGTTCAAAAATAATGTATATTGTCTTTCATAAATTTTCTTGCAAATTATCGATATAAAAATTATCTTTTTAGCGAAAATTAGAATTTTGGAGGATTTTTAATGAAATTTATCGAAAATGCAGTTGGAAGAAAAATACCCGATGAAATCGATGGTAAGAAATTGATACCATTTCAGGGCGCATTCGCAGACCCTATCGAAAAAATGGACAGGCGGAAATATGCTCCACCGATACCGAAATCCCATCCCGAATGGATGACAGGTGAATCTAAATTATGTAAAGGCATCGAAGAATCGATAAAACGCTCGGGACTTAAAAGCGGAATGACGATTTCATTCCATCATCACCTTCGAAATGGTGATTATGTTGTAAATATGGTTCTCGATGCCTGCGATAGACTCGGAATAAAGGATTTAACTCTTGCACCGACCGCATTATTTCCTATTCACAAACCTGTGATAGATTACATAAAAAAAGGAGTAATTAGAAATATTCAAGGTTCTATGAATGGACCTATCGGTGAATTCGTATCCTATGGTGGACTTTCAACCACAGCGATTTTGCGAACTCATGGGGGAAGAGTCCGCGCTATAGAGGATGGAGATTTGCATATCGATGTCGCATTCATCGCCGCTCCCTGTGCCGACGACTATGGTAATGCAAACGGTGTGTATGGTCCATCTGCCTGTGGACCATTGGCTTATGCCTACGCAGATGCAATGTTCGCCGACAAAGTTGTTATTGTAACAGATAATCTCGTCGAATTTCCCTGCCTTCCGATTTCGATACCATCGACAAATGTAGATTTAGTAGCGGTTGTGGATAAAATCGGCGACCCTGCAGGAATAGTTTCGGGAACATTGCGAATTACGAAATCCCCGACAAGATTACATATAGCACAGCTTGCAGCACAATTTATATATGAATCGCCTTATTATCGTGATAATTTTTCATTTCAGACAGGAGCGGGTGGAATTTCATTAGCGGTTACGAAATATTTAGGTGAATATATGGAGCAGGATGGTATTCGTGCATCGTTTATCAATGGCGGAATTACGAAATTTTCGGTGGATTTATTCAAGCGCGGAATTGTGCGTAAATTGTTCGATGGTCAGGTGTTCGACCCTGTAGCGATAAAATCTTTCCGCGACGACCTATGGCATCAGGAAACACCGATGACGATGTATGCAAATATTCATTCTAAGGGTTGCCTTGTGAATCGTCAGGATATAGGTTTTCTCGGTGCTACCGAGGTCGATGTCGATTTCAATGTCAATGTGAATACGCACAGTGATGGTTTGTTATTGCATGGTATCGGCGGACATACTGATGTCGCTGCGGGTGCAAAACTTTCGATGATTGTCGTGCCATCTTATCGTAAGCGAATTCCTGTTATTCGCAATCGAGTAACTACTGTAACTACTCCCGGCGAAACAATCGATGTAATCGTTACCGAGCGCGGTATCGCGATAAACCCACGAAGACAGGATTTAGTCGAGCATTTCAAACATTCTAAACTTCCGATTCGAGATATTCACGACATCCATAGCGAGGTAATCGAAATTTGCTGTGAACCCGAACTACCGAGGATTACAGATAGAATTATCGCACTAATCGAATACCGCGATGGCACGATAATCGATGTCGTTTATCAGGTTGAAAAATAATTTTTGTTCTCAATATTATTCATTGCCCTCATTTTCTATAATTATCAATATATATTCATATTGTAATGAGGGTTGAATATTGAGCATTGGCATTATTATTTTCCACACGGAGCATAGCAATTTCTTGAGATATTTACATTATCGATTTCTGAAGGCCTTTTCTTCATTCATCTACATTTTATTTAGCGAGAACTACGGTTCCATTGCATACGACTTCGTTATTCGATATTATAATCCAGATGTAAAGTCCTTCGGGAAGTGGATTTGCGATATCGTCTTTTCCGTTCCATGAGCGTGCGAGGAAATCACCGAATTGGTATGGTATATTATCTACTGCGATGACTATTGATAGTGAGTCTACACCAGATAGCATCTCTGTGCGAATCGAATTGTTCTGTGTAAATAATTTTCCATTTTCCACCGCTTGTATATTTGCTTCGCCCTGAATTATGTCTTTTAATTCGCTCGTCGAGGTCAGAAGTTTGACCGATGTAATATTTTCGGGAAAGTTCGTTTTCGAGGATATAAACCCAGTATGTCATTTCTTTGTAAGAAAACGGGGTCGACCAGATTTTATCGGAGCGATCTCCCCGACACAGTCGGGGCGTGTTCATTAGTGCTACACCACGAAAATTATTTTTTCGATTCGATGAGTTTTTGAATTGCTTTTCTATTCTTCCAGTTTTTCAATTGTCGTTCTCTACGGATAGCATCTCTGTGCGAATCGAATTGTTCTGTGTAAATGATTTTCCATTTCCCACCGCTTGTATATTTGCTTCGCCCTGAATTATGTCTTTTAATTCGCTCATCGAGGTCAGAAGTTTGACCGATGTAATATTTTCGGGAAAGTTCGTTTTCGAGGATATAAACCCAGTATGTCATTTCTTTGTAAGAAAACGGGGTCGACTCCGATTTTATCGGAGCGATCTCCCCGACATAGTCGGGGCGTGTTCATTAGTGCTACACCACGATAATTATTTTTTCGATTCTAAGAAAACGGGGTCGACCAGATTTGAACTGGCGATCTTCGGCTTGACAGGCCGACGTGTTCACCAGGCTACACCACGACCCCGTAAAATTTTAGTTATCAAATATTTCAAAAGCATTAAATCGGGAATCGACTGGCGATCTCCCCGACATAGTCGGGGCGTGTTCACCAGTCCCGATGATGTTTCATCGAATTATTGATGATTACATCATCGAGGATCCTCGAAGTTGTATTTTCAATCAAGTTGAAAACAACTTCGGGAGCTACACCACGACCCCGTAAAATTTTAGTTATCAAATATTGAATTATAACAAATTCTATCGACTAATGTTATTGGATATTTTAACTTTATTATCGATTTTCTTTGTTTTTTTTCCCGTATCGGAATTGGAATTTATTCCCATAAGAATCGATGCAGGAATAAAAACGCAAAAGCCCAAAATCAAGAAAATCGGCGATAATGTTAAAAATTCGAGTTCGAGAAAAATAAATCCCACAATTATTGAAACTACTCCGATTACAAGCAAAATATAATTCGTCGAATTCAGAGACAAATGTTTCTCTGAATGCCAATTTTTCTTGTTAATTTTTTTGGGCTCTTCTCTTGTCGATTTTTTCTTTGTCATAATTCTCACCGAATAAATTATTTAGATTGAAAATAATATCTATGTATCGAAAATACGCAAGTTTTTTTTGTAAAAAATTAAAAACTCATTGCATTCGAACTTCAGCATCGAATTTTTTGCATAATATTTTCACAATATTGGTGAAATATTCATTCACTTCATCATCGGTAAGTGTTTTTTTTGATGAACGGAAAATAAAATACAATCCCAACGACTTTTTGCCAGCGGGAATCGGTTTCCCACGATACATATCGAAAAATCCGATAGCTTCGGCATTAGGTGCAAGTTTTTTTGCCTCGTCGAATAGTTTTTTAGCAGGCAAATCATCATTCACAATAAGCGCGATGTCTCTCCGGACAGCAGGATACCGTGAAAATTTCGCATATTTTTTTGTCCGCTCGAAATATCGAAGTATTTTATCGAATTCGAGCAGAGCAAAATGAATATTCCGTTTCAGTTCGTAATATTCCCATAGTTTTTTCGACAATGTCCCGATGAAACCGATTTTCTCGCTACTTGCAAAAATATCGAAACCTGTTTCGTTTTCTGCGAAATCGATTTCAGAATTTTTAAATTCCGCATCGATACCGAACTTATTTAAAATTGTCTCGATATCGCCTTTAATATCGAAAAAATCGAGCGGGACATCGGGATAACTCCAGTCGATTGGGAATCTAAATCCACCGCAAGCCAATGCTATATAAATATTTTCGGAATACTCATTCTCGACAACTTTATATCCGCGGTCGATTTCGAATAGTTTAATCGAATGGAAACCGCGATTGATATTTCTCGCTACCGCTCCGATAAGTGTTGGAAGCGGGTTCGGTCGCATAAAAGATAGGTCTTCCGACAGCGGATTTTTCAATTCGACAAGTTTATCGTTTGTGAATGCAGTCGATATTTTTTTTGAACTCAATGGGTCGGTGAATGCGTATCGGTAACCGATTCCCGCGATAAAATCCTCGAGAAAATGCGTTAGTCTAACATCTTGTGGAATATTTGCCGGGATTTTTCCCTGCGCTCTGAAAAGCGGCTCGATATTGTTCAATCCATAAATTCTGCCGACTTCCTCGACAAGGTCCACATCGCGATTCAAGTCCGGTCGGAATGTCGGGATTTTATATGTAACTCCGCCAGCGTTTTCGCCCGCGATATCGAGACCGAGACATACCAAAATTTTCCGCGATATCTCCCTCGAAATTTTCGCACCGAGAAGAGACTCGATTTTTGAATCGGTCAATGTAATAAGCACAGCATCGATATATTTTGGATATACATCGACGATTTTGTGGATAGTTTCGGCATCGGCAAATTGTTCGGTCAGCGCAGCGACAATATCGGAGACGATTTCGGATGCATTCGGGTCCACACCACGCTCGAACCTTATCGAGGATTCGGTTGTGAGACCGAGAAATTTTTTGCCTTTTCGCACACACACAGGGTCGAAATATGCAACCTCGATAATAATATCGGTGGTAGTTTCATCGACCTCGGAATTTTGACCACCCATAATTCCAGCGATAGCAACAGGTTTATCCTGTGTGGCAATCATCATTATATCGGAATTTAATTTTCGTTCGACATCGTCGAGAGTTTTAATTTTTTCGCCATCATTTGCCTGTCGAACGATTATGTGTTTTCCAAGTTTGTCCATATCGAATACGTGAATCGGTTGTCCTGTCAGCATCATAACATAGTTCGTAATATCGACTATATTGTTTATCGGTCTCATACCGAGAGCGGCAAGTTTTCCTTGAAGCCACATCGGCGATGGTTTAATTATCACGCCAGAGACCAATCTACCCGTATATCTTGGGCAATTTTCGGTTTCGATTTCGACCTCGATGTCACCATTGTTATCGACAACATTTTTGGGATACAGGATTTCAGGTTCCCAGGTGTTTCCGATAAGCGATGCTATTTCACGAGCAAGTCCCCAGTGCCCATAGCAATCTGGACGATTCGGCGTGATTTCGAGTTCGTATATCGCTTCGTCATTCCATCCGAGAATTTCCGCCAAATCCTTACCCAATCGAGTATCCTGTGGTAGATGCAATAATTTATTTTTAGGAAAACCGAGTCCGACCTCGACACCGGAGCAAATCATCCCATTGCTTTTTACTCCTTCGATTTCGACCGAATTTATGGTTTTATCGCCGAAAATTTTTCCACCGGGTCGAACGAACGGGACAACAATTCCAATTTCGATATCGGGTGCGCCTGAAATCGTAGTATATTTTGTTTCGCCATCATCGACTATACATAGTGAAAGTCCCGTTCGTGGATTATCCTTTTGAACATCGAGAACTTTTGCGGATACGATATTTTCAATCCACTGTGCGGGATATTCGATTGCCTCGACCTCGGAACCCGAAAGTGTCAGTTTTTCCGCTAAAATTTCGGCATTCCAATCGAAATCGATAAGTTCTTTTAATAATTTGAAACTTGCTTTCATATTTCTCTCCTGAAATTTTTGATAAAATTAAAGTCTTTTTTCAGTTTCGCAAGAAAATAGATTTAAAAGGTGAGAATAAATATTATACTGAATATATAATTTTGAAGCGAACATAATCAAATCAGGAGAGATTTATGAAAACCATCATTTTTTCGATCTTTCTGCTTTTATCATCGTTTTGTTTCGGCGATTGGCATTCTATCGATAGTTATTTTAATTTTGGGAATGGAGTTTCCCAAAAATCTGTTCTCGATTTTCGACCGCATACACAGGAATTTAAATCGGGTATCGGCAAAGCGATATATATGTCGAAAAAATTAAATCGTCCATCGCTAATAGAGGACGACCTTATACTTGGATATATAAATCCCGATACGGTGCTTACAATCGAACACGACACTACTATATATCGTAATATAGCGCTTCTCAATAATGCCCAACTTATAGTTCAAAATTGCACATTGAACTACCGTGGGGATATTTTTGCGCTCGATAATTCTCGTCTCGAATTCGATAATGCAACGCTTAATCTTTTTCAAAATTATATATACGAATTTATGATTGCAGCGTTAGATTCCTCTCGTTTCATAATGACCGATTGCTCGATTTATTCGTCGAATTTTCCATTCGGAATCAGTGCTGCTATGAATGGAAACATCGATTTTTCAAATGTGGATTTCGACGATGCTTTTGCCACCTGGTCGATAATGGATGATTGTTCGGTTACTGTGAATTATGCCGATGGCGCTGGTGAATTCGTTTTAATTGGCGACAGTTCGAGTTTAACCATAT
>JAGGZE010000029.1 GCA_021162205.1 bacterium | reverse complement strand
TCTGAAGAACCTGCGGTTCTTTTTAATTGGTGAAAAGTTATTTGATTAATCAGGCATTGCAGGGAATCCCGACTTTGTCGGGAGGAAAGCAATGCAATAAAAACACCCGAAGGGGTGGAACCTGCGGTTCTTTTTAATTGGTGAAAAGTTATTTTGATTAATCAGACATTGCAGGGAATCCCGACTTTGTCGGGAGGAAAGCAATGCAATAAAAACACCCGAACGGGTGGAACCTGCGGTTCTTTTTAATTGGTGAAAAGTTATTTGATTAATCAGGCATTGCAGGGAATCCCGACTTTGTCGGGAGGAAAGCAATGCAATAAAAACACCCGAACGGGTGTTAGCTTCGTATTATTATATTTTCGACGGTTTGGTATCGATTTATTGTTTGCTCGACGATTTCCTTCGGAATTTCAGGTGGTTCGCCATCACCCGACCAACCTACCGATAATAGCCAATCTCTGATAAATTGCTTATCGAAAGCTTCCTGGTGTGTGCCTACTTTGTATGTCGAGACATCCCAGAAACGGGATGAATCTGGTGTGAGAATTTCATCGATTAGGATAATGTCGTCGGCGAATTTACCGAATTCGAACTTGGTATCAGAAATTATTATTCCTCTTTCGAGAGCGTATCGATATGCGAAATCATATATTTTCAGACTTATCTTTTTCAAAATTTCTGCTGTATTTTCGCCGATTAAATCGACGAGTTCATCGAATGATATATTTATATCGTGTTCACCCTCTGGTGCCTTGGTTGCTGGAGTAAATATCGGTTCGGGTAATTTTTGTGATTCGGATAATCCTTTTGGCAATTCGATTCCGCAGATAGCACCATTCTTCTGGTATTCTTTCCATCCGGAACCTGCAAGATAGCCACGAACTACACATTCGATATCTATTCTTTGAGCTTTGCGAACGAGCATCGAGCGTTCATCGAGCTGTTTCCTGTATTCTTTAAGCCAATCGGGGTAATCATCGAAATTTGAAAATACAAGATGATTTTTCACTATTCCCTCGGTTATATTGAACCAGAACACGGAAAGCTTGGTTAAAATTTTTCCTCTTTCGGGTATCGGTGTTTGAAGTATATGGTCGAATGCGGACAATCTATCCGTTGCGACGATAAGTAGATAATCATCGAGGTCGTATATATCGCGCACTTTTCCGCGGAAATCGGGCTCTCGCTCACCGAGTTTTGTATAAGTTATAGCATTATCCATTTGGTTCTCCTTTAATGGCATTGGTTCGCCATTGCAAATTGTTTCGACTAATGAAATAACAATTTACATAATAAAGGATAACTTACAAGTTATTTTGAATAAGATTATTAAAATAGTTATTCGGGCTAAAAAATTTTAATTTGCTTTGAAAAATTATATATTATAATCATAAAAAAATTAGAACAAGTTATCGATGAAATGGAAGAATTAAAAGCCATAATAGGTTTGGGTAATCCTGGAGCGGAATATTCTGCTACGAGGCACAATATCGGCTGGATGATTGTGGATAATTTACTCGCTAAATTTCGTGGAAATTGGCATTCGGGTAGAGGAAAATATTTCTATTCATCTATTAAAATCGGTGGCAGACAGATAAATCTCATTCGGTCGAAAACCTATATGAATAATAGCGGTATCGGGGCACTCGATGCTTTGAATAAATTGGATATTTTACCATCGGAATTTTTGATTGTGCTCGATGATTTTGCGATTCCATTCGGTGCGATTAGAATTCGCAAATCTGGTTCCGATGGTGGACATAATGGACTTGCATCTATTATATATCATCTCGGGACGCAACATATACCGAGATTGCGAGTCGGTATCGGCCTTGTCGACGAAAATGTCGATACGGTCGATTTTGTTTTGAGTGATTTCAAACCCGATGAACGAAAGGTATTATCAAAAATAATAAGAAAAAGCACCGATGCAGCAATTGTCGCATTTAAACAGGGATTGGATAAATCGATGAGTATGTTTAATAGAAAATCTGAAAACAATTTGGGTATATAAATGTCGGGGAGAATTGAATTGAAATATATATTTATAATTATATATATATTATTGTTTTTCAATATTGCTTTTTCATTTTTATATGAGGTCGGTCCTTTATATACTTATGAAAATATTGGAGATGTTCCACTCGAATCACTTATGCCTGGAGATACAGTATTTATACACTGGCGAGATATTTCCTATAATGAAAAATGGGTTATTTGTAGAACTGGAATAGAAACCGCGCCGATTGTATTTCTCGGTGTCCCTAATGAATTTGGGGAATTACCTATTATCGATGGTCGTGATGCCACAACTCGTTCGGAACTCAATTTTTGGAACGAGGAAAGAGGTATAATAAAAATCGGTGGTGCTAATTCGCCACCCGATACTATGCCTGCATATATAATTATAGAAAACCTCGATATACGAAGTGGCAGGCCTCCATATTCATTCATAGGTCGTTCTGGATTAACGGATTATGTGAACAATTGTGCCGCTATATATATTGAAAAAGGTGAGCATATAATTATAAGAAGATGTAATATTCACGATTGCGGAAATGGCATATTCGCTGGACATTCGACGATGGATTTAGTGGTAGAATATAATTATATATATGATAATGGAATCGAAGACGATATATATGAACATAATAATTATACCGAAGTATTTGGCATATTATTCCAATTCAATCACTTTGGACCACTTCGTGATGGATGTTTAGGCAATAACCTAAAAGACCGTTCGGCAGGCACTATTATAAGATATAATTGGATAGAAAGTGGTAATCGTCAACTCGATTTAGTAGATAGCGATTACGATGATTTTATAGACGATAGTTTATATCGAAAGACATTTGTATATGGAAATATATTGGTCGAACACGATGGTGATGGCAACAGCCAAATAATTCATTATGGCGGCGATTCTGGCGATGAAACACAGTATAGAAAAGGAACATTATATTTATACAATAATACGATTATATCGACTCGTTCGGGAAATACAACTCTAATAAGACTTTCCTCGAATGATGAAACTTGTGATGCAAGAAATAATATAATTTATATTTCAGCTTCGGGAGCGTATTTGGGAATGCTTTCAGAAAGCGGTGGAATATTGAATATAAGAAATAATTTTATAAAACCCGGTTGGGTAAATTCTCATGATATTACTTTAGGAACTGTGAATGATTATGGTAATATGGAGGAATATAATCCATATTTTATAGATTACTATATGCAAAACTACGAATTATCTGACAGTTCACTTTGTATCGATGCTGGAACAGAACTTGCCGAGGAAACTATACCTGATAATATACCGCAGTATGAATATATTCGCCATTGTATAGCTCGATTACGACCCGAAGATACACATATAGATATTGGAGCTTATGAATATTCACCTGGAAGTATTATAGAGAATAATTATGAATATATAGACAACTACAATATTTCTATTATCCCAAACCCTTTTAATTCGACCTGTGAAATTAAGTTAGAATATTTCAATAATGGAAATAGGATAGAAGTAAGTATATATGA
>JAGGZE010000125.1 GCA_021162205.1 bacterium | reverse complement strand
ATTTTAGATAGATTAATTTTCTGTTAATGTTTTCCCATTTTGCATTTTTACTCACTCTTTAATAAAATAGATGAATAAATTTTCAAAATACAAGTTTATTTTATTGCGGTTTGCAAAAATGTGATGTAAATTAAATATGATTTATAAAAACCTTGACGAAATTTTATGCATCACAATATTTTATAAATCAAAATTGAAAAGTAACAGGAGGCAAAATAATGGCGAAGCAAGTTGCAATAAATGGATTTGGAAGAATCGGTCGGCTCGTTTTCAGAATCGGTTGGGGAGACCCCGAATTAGAATTTGTCGCAATCAACGATATTACAACTCCCGAAATGCTCGCTCATCTATTGAAATACGATTCTGTTCACGGGATTTGGGACCACGATGTCGGTGCAACCGAAAATTCGATTGTCGTAGATGATGTCGAAATACCTGTATATGCGATTAGAAATCCCGGTGAACTTCCGTGGAACGAGCATTCGGTAGATATTGCCGTCGAGGCGACAGGTCTTTTCAGAAAAAGGGAACTTGCCAGCAAGCACATAACCGCTGGAGCGAAAAAAGTGTTGCTTTCTGCACCGAGCAACGATTGCGATGGCACATTTATAATCGGGGTGAATGAAAAAGATTATGACCGCGAAATGCACAAAATAATTTCAATCGGTTCCTGCACCACTAATGCGTTGGTTCCTGTCGTTAAAGTTTTAATGGATAATTTTGGGATAAAAAATGCGATAATGACGACTATTCACGCCTATACGAACGACCAAAAGATACTCGACCTTCCACATAAGGATTTAAGGCGAGCGCGTGCCGCTGGAATGTCGATTATTCCGACAACGACCGGGTCATACAAAACAGCCCAGTTGATATATCCTGAATTGAAGGGCAAATTTTATGCGATAAGTATTCGAGTTCCTGTTCCCGATGCATCGCTTGTGGATTTGAATGTCGAAATCGGCAGAGAGGTTACCGCCGAGGAAATAAACCGAGCATTCGCAATAGCAGCCGATAATCAGATGGCGGGAATTCTTCAATATTGTAAAGACCCTCTCGTGTCAACCGATATGATTGGGAATCCGCATTCATCTATTTTCGATTCACTTTTTACAACTGTATTGGGCAATAAAGGAACTTTTGCCAAAATCCTTTCCTGGTATGACAATGAATTCGGATTTTCTAATAGAATGGTAGATATGTTGAGGATAATGTAACTATGAAAAATTTGGACGGCAATATTTTTCTTGCGTCCATATAAAATCACTATATTTTTGACACTCGTTTTCGATTTTTTGGAGGCTCTATATGCGCAAAATGACTATCGACGATATAAAATTAAAAAATAAAAAGGTTCTTGTTCGAGTCGATTATAATGTGCCGATGGAAAACGGCGAAATTAGCGACGATACGAGAATAACGGCAACCTTCCCTACTTTGAATAAACTTCTCGATGATGGTGCATCGCTGATTTTAGTGTCTCATCTCGGACGCCCTAATGGTAAAGTTGTCCCCGAATTATCATTGCGACCTGTCGCTTACCGGCTTTCGGAACTTTTAGAGCGAAAAGTCGATTTTGTGAACAATTGTATCGGAGCGAAAGTTACAAAGAAAATCGAGGCATTAAAGCCCGGCGAAATTATTCTTCTTGAAAATCTCCGTTTTCATCCCGGCGAGGAAAAAAATAGTAAATCTTTCGCAAAAAAACTCGCAGGTTATGGCGATTTGTATGTGAACGATGCTTTTTCGGTTTCTCATAGAAAACACGCATCGGTTGTTGGAGTTCCCGATATACTTCATCCCGCTTGCGCCGGCTATCTTATCGATAAGGAAATAAATTATCTCGGTGTTTTGTTAGAGAATCCGCCGAGACCTTTCGTTGCAATTATCGGCGGTGCAAAAGTTTCCACTAAAATCGCTGTGCTAAAAAATCTGTTGCCGAGAGTAGATAAACTGCTCATAAGCGGTGGAATGGCATTTACATTTTTCTCTACATTGGGACTCGAGGTCGGTAAATCTCTTGTTGAAGAAAGTGCGCTCAAACTTGCGATGAAAATATGGGTGCAATCCGAGGAAATGGGCGGGAAAATGATGCTGCCTGTGGATATTTTAGTGGCAAAAAATATCGATTATGAAACCCCTGTCAAAACTGTCGAATACGACCGAATTCCAAAAAGCTGGATAGGCGTAGATATCGGGCAAAGCACTATGCAACTTTACAACAGCGCAATACTCGATGCGAAAAGCGTTTTCATGAACGGTCCGATGGGTATATTTGAAATCGAAAAATTTTCTGAAGGCACAAAATCGATTCTCGAAGTTATGTCCGAGGTTACTCAACGAGGCGATATCACTGTCGTTGGCGGCGGTGATTCCGCTTCTGCTGCAAAAAGATTCGGTTTCGCAGAATCTATGACGCATATATCGACCGGCGGTGGAGCATCGCTGGAATTTATGGAAGGCAAGGAATTGCCGGGTATCGCAGCATTGACCGATATAAAGTAATCAATATTAAAATATATGAGGGAATTATCGATATGAGTTTAAAGATAGCCTGTGCAACAGATGATGGCGTGCATTTTTACGATGGTCATTTCGGAGATGCCCAAAAATACATAATATACGATGTTACGTCCGAAAAATATTCGAAAATAGGCAAAATACCAAATCTTTCTATCGAAGAAAAGTTCCACGGTGACCTTAAAAAAGCCCAAAGCATAACCACTATAATGAAAAAACAAGGTATCGAAGTGCTTGTGAATAGACAATTCGGTCCCAATATCGTAAGAATTAGAAAAAAATTTCTTCCAGTAATTGTGTCCGATGATGAAATCGATATTGCTATGGGAAAAATACTCCAGCGATACGAGGAAATGAAACGGACATTCGACTCTGTTCAAGATGAATCAGATGAGTATAAGATAATTTACATTCGAGATTGAATATGTTTGATTTTCTTATCGTTCATCGTCACTCTATCCGAATAATCCCGATTATTCTGTTAATTTTTACCATTCATACTTGTGCATTCGGTCGGTGGATTTTACCAGCAGATACTATAACGATAGTTTTCGGCGGCGATGTGATGCTCTCTCGAAGAGTTGGAACGCTTATAGATAGCACAAATGTGAACTATCCATTTGTTGGAATCAAAAATATTTTATCGCACTCCGACCTCGCAATAGTCAATCTCGAGACCACAGTTGGAACTCGAGCCAAGCACATCGATAAGAAATATGTTTTTCAAGCGAAACCATCTTCGCTTGCGGGACTCGTCTGGGCGGGAATCGATGCTGTTTCGTTGGCGAACAATCATATATTCGATTATTTCAGCGCGGGAGTTGTCGAAACTGTGGATTCTGTGCGAAATCGGGGAATTGTTCCACTCGGTGCTGGCAAGGATTCATCGGAATTTTTCAGACCGCATTCGTTCTATATAAATGGGCATTGGTTCGCAATTCTTGGATTCAACGATACCGAATCGGGTTTCTGGGGCAAGGATAAGCCAGGCTGCGCTCCAACCTGGACAGAATGGGGCGAATCCACAGCGGTTGCGGAAATTTCCGAATTATCGAATCTCGGTGCAATCGTTATTGTGTTCGAGCATTGGGGATGGGAATACAAGCAATTCCCGGACAATCGTCAGCGTGGACTTGCACACAAATTCATTCGCGCAGGTGCGAAAATCGTCGTCGGTTCGCATCCGCACAGGATTCAGGGAATCGAATTCTATCGTGATGGTGTTATAGCGTATTCGCTCGGCAATTTAATTTTCGACCAAAATGATTCACTCGGCAATATCGGTGCGATTTTGAAATCGACATTCATAAATGGCAATATCGATAATGTTTCGATTATACCAACCGAGACGATTACTCAATTCGCTCGACCGCAAATTGCAAATGCCGATTCGCTTCTGCAATATTTTCGTGGACTTTCACAACCTCTGAAAACCGATGTGGAAATCGAGACAGGCTTAGCCTGTTTTCCTCGTGCAACTTTTCTTGTCCCGAATAGTCGAGACAATTCCACATTAAATAGGTGATTATGACAGGAATCGGGCTATGCCATTCGACATTTGAATTAAATTACGATTTTTCGGCATCGGCTATCTTTTCGAGTCTTCTATCGTATCGCTCATTTGGAATGTATTGTGTGGCGATAAATTTTTCGGCCATCGACAATGCCTTTGCAGGTGCGAGATTGTCCGCTCCGATACACATAACATTAGCGTTATTGTGCATTCGGGATTGCTCGGCTGTAGTGTTGTCCCAGCATACCGCTGCACGAATTTCATCGATTTTATTCGCTGAAATCGCCGAACCTATACCCGCACTGTCGATTGCGATACCGAGATATGCCTGTCCCGATGATACATTTTTCGCAACCGCAATCGCATAATCGGGATAATCGCACGATTCGACCGTATCTGTGCCGACATCGATTATAGTGTATCCCAGTTGTGTGAGCGATTTTTTGAGCATTTCCTTGAGAGAATAACCTCTATGGTCTGAACCGATTGCGATTGTTTTCGCAATTTCGGGTCTAATCTTTTGCCTTGCCAAACCTTGTGGAACCGAACTCGTCGCTTTTATTTGCACATTTTTCCTGCGGATAAAATCTCTCGCAGATGGCGTAACGATATAATTCCCATCGACAAGCACTGTTCCGCCATTTAACACGGTTTTTTTCAAATATTCTTCGGTGATTAAAACGGGAGTATTGCTCTTAAACGATTTCAAAACAGGATAGGAATTATCCTCGGCTCGAGATTCTTGTCGAGGTATAATTTCTGATTTCGGTGCGAGCGAAGTTTGAGCATCGGCTCGCTTCGTTTCCTCTGTTCCAAGCTCACCGACAACTTTTGCCATTATTTCATTTATTTTTTCCTGTTCCATATTCACAATATCTGTTTCGATTAAAATAATGCAAGTAATTTATGTTCATAAAAATCGAATTCCGTTTTAAATAAACATTATTTTTTATAGATAGACCGATTTCGCAAGTCCCGCTGAAAATGTATATCACATCGACAGAAATATTTCAGCGATTGTGTGAGTTTTATGCGAAAATCGATTGCAATTTTTTTACACGATGTTATCGTCGTTTTCACTTCAAAAATCATTGTTTGCTCGAATATTAAAAAAAAGCTTGCATTTCTCTACTCCGATTTTAGCTTAAAACTTCAATAAAGTATGATTGGAGTAATTATGGGAAAAAAAGTCGTAATAGTGGAATCGCCCTCGAAAAGTAAGACACTATCGAAATATCTCGGTAAGGATTTTAAGATTGTAGCATCGATGGGACATATAATCGACCTGCCGAAAAAGGAACTTGCAGTCGATATCGATAATGACTTCAAACCTAAATTCGTTGTTATTCCCGGCAAAAGTAAAACGATTAAACTTCTAAAAGATGCGTTGAAGAATGCCGAACAGGTTTTTCTTGCATCCGACCCCGATAGAGAAGGAGAAGCTATCGCATTTCATATCGCCCGTCATTTTAAAATATTGAAAACTGCTAAACGAGTTCTTTTCAATGAAATCACAAAAAAAGCTGTTCTCGATGGTGTCGCAAATTCTACGGAAATCGATATAGACAAAGTAAGTGCGCAAATTGCTCGAAGACTACTCGATAGATTGGTCGGATATAAGGTTAGTCCATTGCTTTGGAAATTGCTTCATAAGGGACTTTCCGCTGGTCGAGTTCAATCGGTAGCTCTTAAAATACTTGCAAAAAGAGACGATGAAATCGAGAAATTTGTTCCAAAAGAATTCTGGATACTCGATTTGATACTCGATGCGTTAGCCAAAAAATTCCCTGCAAAAATCACAAAATTTCAAGGCAAAAAACTCGAAATAGCAAATCAAAAAGAGGCGAAAAAACATACCGATGCAGTGAAAAAAAATGCACCGTTCACTGTCGATAAAATCGATGTGAAAAAGTTAAGGAAAAATCCGCCGCCACCATTTATCACAAGTTCATTGCAACTCGAGGTATCACGCAAACTCGGTTTTTCTGCGAAAAGAACTATGCGAATCGCCCAGCAGTTATACGAAGGCGTGGAACTCGGCGAAAAAGGTCCAGTCGGACTTATCACATATATGCGAACGGATTCGGTGCGTATTGCAAATGTTGCGAGAGCGGATGCGAAAAAATTCATCTCGACACAATTCGGCAAAGAGTATATCGGAAATATCGTGTATAAAACAAAAAAATCTGCGCAGGATGCTCACGAAGCTATCCGACCGACATTTGCCCAGAATACACCCGAGCAGATTAAATCATATCTGACAAAAGAGCAATATCGAATTTATGAATTGATATGGCTCAGATTTATCGCATCGCAGATGGCATCTGCGAAACTCGAACGAACAAAACTCGAGCTGAAAGCGGGCGATTATATCGTCGATATATCTGCAACAAAAGTTCTTTTCGACGGTTTTCTAAAAATCTGGAAAGTTCCTATCACTGAAAATAAGGAAGAAGCGGATGTAAAATTTCCATCTCTGAAAATAGGCGACACCGTCAAATTATCACAAATAAAACCATCGCAGCATTTCACGAAACCACCTGCACGATATTCCGAAGGCACACTTGTGAAAGAACTTGAAACACAGGGTATCGGTCGCCCAAGCACTTATGCACAAATTATATCTACCCTTTTAGATAGAAAATATGTGAATCTCGATAAAAAGCGATTATATGTTACGGAACTCGGCAAAGAGGTCAATAATCTTTTGCAAAAGATGTTTCCAAAAATATTCGAGGAAAAGTTCACAGCAAAAATGGAAGAGGAACTCGATGAAGTCGAACAGGGCGATAAAAAATGGCAGCAGGTTTTAGATGAGTTCTATACTCCATTTGCGAAAAAATTAACCGAAATCGAGAAAAACAGGAAGGAAATCAAAAAAGGTCTCGTTAAGGAAATCGACAGAAACTGTCCCGAATGCGGTTCACCGCTCATTATAAGATGGGGACGATACGGCAAATTTATCGCCTGCTCGAATTTCCCGAAATGCAAATATACCGAGCCATTAGATAAGGATGAAAAAAAGCGTAAAAGTGAAGTAGTTAAACTCGATGAAAAATGCCCCCAATGCGGCTCTCAACTCGTAATTAAATATAATCATCGTGGTGGAAAATTTATCGCCTGCTCGAACTACCCTAAATGTAAGTATTTACGCTCATATTCTACCGGAATAGCATGCCCACGCGAAAATTGTAATGGCAATTTGCTCGAACTTACATCGAAAAAAGGAAAAATATTCTATGCCTGCGATAATAAAGATTGCGATTTTGTCGCATTCAATGAACCCGTAGCCGAACCCTGTCCAGAATGCGGTGCAAAAACCACATTTGTGAAAAAGCTTAAAAGCGGAGATGTCCATTACTGCGAAATTTGTAAATGGCGACAGGCTTAGCCTGTTTTTATCGTGCAACTTTTCTCGTCCCGAAAAAATCGGGACAATTCATTGTTGCACCAAAGAGCTAAAATTGCTGCGGTGATTGACTCATTTTGAATTGCTATTCGAGATTGTTGAAAATCAGCAATCTCCCTTTGGGCTTTTCGAGTTTTTTAAAATTTTTTTAAATTAGATTACTTGACGATTTAGTCAATTTCCCATTAGACTCATCATATTTTTCTTCCCGATTGAAAATTTTCAAAAAAATACTTGACATAATAATTTCTATAAGTATCATTAGTATTGTCGTTCAATTGATTGGATGACAAATGGAGGTCAAATGAAAAAGTTGTTAATGGATGCTGGTTTCAGCGAGAAAGAAGCTGTACTCTATATTGCTCTCCTTAAAATCGGTGAAGCAACGGTTGATGAATGTGCCAAGGTTTCAGGTGTTAAACGAACCACAGCATACGGGATAATGAGAAAATTTGTTGATATTGGTTTGATTTCCGAGGTGGTTGGGAAACCAATCCGATTTTATTGTCTGCCTCCTAAACAGGCAATCGATACTTTTATTGATTTTCGAAAACAGGCAATCGAGCAAATGTATATATCTCAGATGAATGAAATCAAATACAAGCGCAAGAATGATTTGAAATATATAACCGATAAATTGCCAAGTCTTGTGAATGAACTTGTCGAGCAATCAGAAAATTTATATACACAACATTCTGAGATGATAGAAGCCGAACATGAAATCATGATTTTACGGGGGGCAAAAAATATTGAAAACACTTTATTATTAGTGGAAAAAAAGACAGCAAAACATGTTAGAGTATTTTCCAAGTTCCCAATTGTTTATAGACGAAGAGAATCGGTTGACAGAGAAATTCAAGAATATGTAGAAAAACATCCCAATAATGATATTAGGATGCAATTAATATGTGAAACAAAAATGTTAGAATCGAAAGATTATTTAGATCTTGTGAAATTTCGCTCCCAATTTGGTTATCAATTCAGGCATTTACCATCGCTTCCTGTAAAAATGTATATAGCAGATGAATTTGCTACTTTTATAATAACGAAATATAATTCAAATCCAAAAAATACTATAGCGTTATTGATTCAGAATAAAGATTTAGTCAGGTTTCATATCGAAGCATTTGATGTTTTGTGGGAAACTGCAAAAACTATTTCTTTATAATTTAATTTATTTTTTATAAGGGAAAAATCATGGTGAAATATTTTTATATGCTTTTTGTTCTGTTTATTACGATGTTTCTATTTGCTGCAGATGTTTCTCGTGTGATAAACTATCAAGGAAAATTATTCGATGGCGATGGACCAGCAAGCGGTTCATACAACATCGGTTATAAACTTTACACTGTTGAGACTGGTGGAACAGCTTGCTGGGAACAAACCGCTCATTCGATTACTGTTACAAATGGTCTTTTTTCAGATACACTCGGAGTTCATATCGACATAACATTATCGGCAAATGAAGTTTTATGGCTCGCTATTGTTATCGAGGGAACAGAGCTTTCTCCACGGGAACGGCTCTGGGCTGCACCATATGCACTCACAGTTCCTAATAAGGCGATAACTTCCGAAAAGCTTGCCGATGGAACTTCCGCAGGTCAGGTGCTCGAATGGAGCGGAACAACATGGCAGCTTGCGCCAAATGAATCAAATGGAGAATTAAAATCGTCATCGTCTAATCTCAAATTGTTCAGACCATATCATTCGTGGTGATTTTTTTGTCGGCTGGGCGGTATGAAAATTTCCTTTTCACATATACCGCTCGTCAGTTTGAAAATTTATATGGCAGCCGCGAGTCCAATGCAACCCACGATTTCAGTCGTGGGGGAATCGGGCGTCCCCCTCCAGCGGCTGCCAAAGTCCTTCTCCCTTTGGGAGAAGGTGGATTGCGACGAAGTCGCAAGACAGATGAGGGGATAAAATCCCCTCTATTCCTCGGTTCCTTTCTCCCCGAGGAGAAAGGAGAACTTTTCCCTATCCTTCCGGGAAAGGGAAACACAAAAGGTGAGGGAAAGAGTTAAAAACCAAACAAGGAGGTCATTATGACACACAAAATAGCACTCGTGATACTTCTTGCGCTATTTCTTTCGGCAGCGCTGTTTGCTGTTCCGCCGCGCGTTATGAACTATCAGGGCAAATTGACAAATTCCAGCGGCGTAGCGCTCGATGGAACTTATTCCATCGATTTTAGAATTTATGCTGTCGAAACTGGCGGGAGCTACATCTGGCATCAGAAGAAAACTGT
>JAGGZE010000139.1 GCA_021162205.1 bacterium | reverse complement strand
GGAACCTGGGCATTAGGGAATATGCCTGCTGGTGCAACTGCGGGAATGTCGTTCGATAATCCCGATGTTGGTAGCGATGACCATGTCGAAGCATTTAACTCGGGAAACTGCAACGCCGACCTTTTTGTCTATAGCACAGAGCCGTCCGCACCTGGAGCTTGTGGGTTCGGCACACCGACAGCATGGGCACCCGGACTCGCTGCCGGTGCCGATATTTATATGCTCGAATGCGGTGAGGGAGACGAAGCAACATTACCCGGTAGTTATATTGTCTGCGATGGCGCAAATTTGGGAGCAGCCGACCAGGTTGCCGCTGGATTACCATCGGCAGCAACTTCCGACTTGTTCTTCAATTTCACCACACCGACAAGTGTTAGTGATGGCTGCGGACACGATGTTACTGTTACAGTAGTGGCAGTTTCGCCATAATGATTCGCAAATCTATCGAAATAAGGATGTTCGCCTACATTCTTATCCTATTCTGTTTTCAGGCAACCTATGCCATCAGGGTATCCCCGGGCGTAATCACCGTTCGGGGGATACCTGTCGTCATCGACACTTCACTCGGTATCCCCCTCACTCTATACAACGATGAGAATATGGACCTCGTATATACTGTCCGAGTGATGAAGCCATCACAGGTGAAAAAACACTGGCGCGATGGATTCGAGGAGATACCCGATACGAACTGGATTTATCTCGCCGATGGCAATGAATTTGTCGTTCCTGCAAATGGGATGGTTAGTTCGATGGTGCGCATACGAATTCCCGATTCCGATGCCTATTATAATCAAATGTGGGCGGTATATCTTTTGGTAACTGCCGAAAGCGGCTCGATGTTCAACACGGCGGTAGCGCCATTGTTTATGCTCGAGACCAAAACACTCACCGAGCCAAATGTTCCACCTGCGGGAATTCCAGGGAGCGCACCATCTGCGGTAACATTGAGCAAAAATAATCCACAAGCCGATATAACTCTTTATAATACTACCGATTCGGCGCTTACATTAAGTTTATCATCATATATTCCTTCGCAGGATAAATCATCGGCAGAAATCGAGCCCACAGCAGGTTGGCAGTTCGATGATGAATTTATGAAAGGAATCGAAATCGAACATAAATCGATTAAAATAAAACCAGGTGATAATAAAAAGGTTTCGATTTCAGCAACAAACTTTCCATCGAAAAAAGCACAGGCACTATTGAAAATCGAAGGTGCACCTGTAATTCGTTTCATCAGAATTTTCTATCACCCTTAGGGTGCAGGCGTTCGCCTGTTTTCACCTTTAAGGTGTTCTCTTCGTGCAACTTTTTTCTGAATCCCGATAAAATCGGGAACTTCCACCAGAGTGGAATTCCCTGTTGCACCTGCTCGAGCAAATAAATTATCAGCCATTATATATAACCGAATGGTTCTATCAAACCTTTTTTTAGAAAAGCTTATAGTTTTTTCTAACGAACTTTGTTCGTTAGAAATACTAAAGTTCTTAGGAAAGGAGTTTGAGGGAAAGCCCTTCTTTCAAGAAGGGTTGCCCTCAAAGAGAGCCGAAGGGCTCGCCGCTTATTTTATCAAACTCATCCTCGATACATTCACAGAAGTCGGTGTCCTCAGGCGAACGAAATATATTCCACTCGACATATTCCTGCCGCTTGCATCCATTCCATTCCATCTGAAATTAGTAATTCCCTCAGGAAGAGCATCGTTCCATAGTGTTGCCACAAGTTTCCCATCGATATTGTAAATCGAAAGATTCGCATAACTCATCTTACCCATCGAAACAGGAATGACTGTCGCCGAATTGAATGGGTCGGGATAATTCGGCATAAGAATATTCTTTATCGGCAGTGCAGGTTTTTCAGCGATTTCCGAGGCATAGTAAAGTGTGCAGGTCGTTATGCCTTCATCATGATAGCCCGCATAACATCGGTCCTCGAGAGTGATACAAATCGAATATTCCGTGCCCTCCGCAAATGTGAACGATGTCCCTGCTGCAAATACAACGATACTATCATCCTCGAGCCAGACATAGTCGGGGTCATCGACAAGCGTATAACTTGTGATGTATGTCGTATCGATATAAATATCCACAAAAACCATATAGGAATCCACAACACCATAATTGTTATAATAATGGAAATAGAAAGCTGTCGAATCGAGAATTCCCGGATGGTCGCTGTGAGTGTATGGTTCGATATCGATAGATGTAACCTGTGGTGGTTCGAGGTCCACTATAAATGTTCTGCAAACAGGTGCAGAAATTGCATTCGCATAAATATCCGCCGCAGATATAAGACAAACAGTTACGCTGTCGCCATCGACTCCCCAGAACGAACCGTCAGGCGTAAATTCTAAGATACCATAAGTGCCATCGTAACTTAATCTCGAATCGTCGAGTGTCAAAGTATCGCTGCCGATTGTAATAGCGATAGTCGTGCCATCGACACCATCATCATCAGACACTATTATATCCATCGGTGCATCATCTGAGCAAATACTGTAATAATCCGGGTCGAACATAACAAGTGGCGCCTCACGATTAACATAGAACCAGAAACAATACGATTCTTCGTTGGGAATACCCATATCTATTAAATCGAATGCGGTAACGCAAATATTAACCGAGTCTGCAAGGTCTTCACCGGCCGCGGCAGCATCCCAGACCAATGACGAATCAGTAGAATTAAAGGTCAACGATACATCGGCGGTAGTGTAATCGACACCATTCACAGTCAAAAGGATAGACGACTCATCGACTCCAGCATAAGCATCGAATAAATTAAATTCCACAGTAGGCGCCGGTGTTGCAATAGTTTCAGCCATAGCGGGTAAAATAAGTTCGGCGACAGGCGGCGTAATATCGATTGTGAAAGACCATTCGGGATGTGAAGTCGTATCGAGAACTTTCCCGAATGAATCCACAGCGGAAATCACTGCTACATCGACAACATAGCCATCTTCCCAACTCGATGTAGGAGTATGCACAATCAACGAATCGTGCCAATCGTATGCAGAAGGCGCAGCATATTCCACACCATCGACCGAATAACTGACAGATGTTGGATTTATTCCGTTGCCATCGTAAAGATAAAATTTAATGTCGGGACCCGTGAGCGATACGAACCATCCATCGTCGGGAGTTCTTGGATATGCTCTCGGACCGTGAGCATTCATTATAAATCCCCAATCCAATGGAGTGAATGTAGCGCAGTTCGGTTCGCCATAATCGGGTAAATCGCAGACCGAGTCGAGCGTAATTGTTACGAAACCATCGGGGAAACGCCAGCCCTCATTAAGCGGAACGATATATAAAAACGATGTATCGAAATCATAAG
>JAGGZE010000126.1 GCA_021162205.1 bacterium | reverse complement strand
ATATCTGAAATCGCAAAATATCGAATATGATAATAACGCACCGAAACATATATTGATAAATGAATTATTTGATGAAATGGTCGAAAAAACACTCATAACTCCCACATTTATAATCGACTATCCAATAGAATTATCACCGCTCGCCAAAAGAAAACGCGATAACAAAAATCTCGTCGAACGATTCGAACTTTTCTGGTATGGAATGGAAATAGCGAACGCTTTCACCGAACTCAACGACCCAATCGACCAGCGCAATCGGTTCGAGCAACAAATGGATTACCGAGCAAAAGGCGACCCCGAGGCTCAGGTCCTCGATGAGGATTTCATAACCGCACTCGAACACGGTATGCCACCAACAGGCGGTCTCGGGATGGGAATCGATAGAATGGCTATGATTTTAACCGATAGCTACTCCATACGGGACATCATAATTTTCCCCCTGCTGCGACCAAAATAACACCCTTCGGGTGTGTTTTCTTCGCATTGCTTTCCTGATTGCAGAGCAATCATTCAAATTAATTTATTTACAATATCGAATATCCCGAGTTGCTTGCGCATAGATTACTTCCCTAAATTAATTTCGTTTGCTTTTTGTCTCTTACTTTTTTATCGCCTCTTGAATTGCCTTCAACTCTTTATCGGTTATTCCCCAAATATCGGCGGCAATTTGATCTATTTCTTTTTCGCAATCCTCGATTGTTTCTGTGTCGTTGGTTTTTGCGGCGGCGTGGCATTTCTCCGAAAGCTCCGCCAGGCGAATATGCCGCTCGTCAGATGAATCGAATTTGGGTATTCCTATGTATTTCAATATATGCGGTGCACCAAAGCTTTTACCAGTGCTATAACACTCATTGATAAGTGAAACAGGAGAAGAATTACCCATAGAACAGAAATAATTTGCTTCTAAAGAATCTTCGAATCCGACAAATGACACCACATGCTGGGTCATTGGCATTTTCTCGAAATCCCCTTCATCGACAACAACCATTCTAATTTTCGTAATCATCTGCCTCCACATTACTTTTACCGGAGACATTGTATCTGTGGTTACATTGTACATCGTATAGAAAGCGTCAGTTTCTTTGAAATACTTCTTAAAGCCAGGACGCCTTCGTAGAATGTCCTCGAATTTTGTGAAATAATCAAATGTATTAGGCCAATTTATTTTCATTTCGTATTCGGGTATACCTACTCGTTTGTCTGGATCTTGGACCATTAATATTGAACAACTTTCTTTTGCAATCCACTTTTTGACATCCCTTCCTCTCAAGAGCGGATACACGAAATCCGGTTCGACAACAGCCTCGACCTTTTTAACTTTAATCTTGCCCACATTGTGCAAGTTCCGTATAAGAAGATTTCCGTTCGGGAATTTTTCCAAAACCTCAACCCAATATACACCATTTAACCATGTTGAACACCCCGCGTGCGCCGTGTCATCGCTTTTTCCTATTACCTTTTTTATTCCCTTCAGCGCATCGGTGGGGGCGGTCAGCCACGGCGAGTTTAGTTTCTTCTCGTCCACCGGTATCGCCGAGACCGTCTTGCGCGCGGTTATTTTCTTAACTATCGCATATTCTTCTTCAGGGCTTATTTTTCCCTTTACTGTTTTCTTCCAAATGGTATAGTTTATCGGGTAATCGAATTTTTTCTTTGTTTTTTCAATCGCAATAACGGCGGTTCGGTTCGTCGCGCCGTAAAACGGCTGAAACGAGGACATATCAGCAACAGATAGCGGTTTGAGATAAATTCGCCCCTTTTTGCTGTCGTAAAAGAAGTTTCGAAAACCGTCCCCCGCACCTTTTGTTTTGAAAACGGATTGCGTAATCACGAAACCAAGTTTGCCGCCCATTTTCAGGTAGTTGTCAACGCAGGAATATGTGAAAATCATCGAGAGGTCTTTTTTTCCACCGCCCAGTCTCGCCTCTTGCCCCTTGAGCGAGAAAAGGCCGTATTTAACCCACTCAATTTTTGTTTTGTCTCTGTAATCTTCAGGCAGGTTTTCCCAGTTCACCCACGGCGGATTTCCTGCTATATAATCCACTGGTTTCTGTGCTACAAAAAGCGGTGCAAAAAAATTTTTTATGATCCTCGCCCAAACGCCGTTTTTGTTGGTTTTGTGCAAGTCCTGCAATTTTTTAAAAAGCTCTCTGTGTGCATTTTTCTGTTGCAATTCGAGGCCGCCGACCTCACATCTTTCAATAAACTCGTCCGCGTCATAATCTGCCAAACAACTTTCAAGAATAGAAGCGTATTTGGCTAATGTTTCTCTTTCGAAAGCTATATCCATCGGTATTTTCAAGGGATTTTTGAAAGGCGCTATTGTAAGATAAAGATAGTGCTTTTTGAACAGATCGTCTTTCTCTGCCGGTGTCGAAATTGAGTCAGCGAGATAAACAGGGATTTCTATTCCACCTATTTGCTTAAGATAACTTCGAATACTAACGATGTAGTTCGTTCTCGCAGCAAGAACAGCCAAGGGATTGAGGTCAAAACCTATTACATTCTTGGCTATCTTCTTAATTAACTCCGCTTCGCTAAATCCGCATTCGAATCTGTTTTCCGAATACCATTGCCGGATTCTCTTAATTATCAGGACGAGAAAGGTTCCGCTTCCACAAGCAGGGTCAAGTATTCTCTTATCAGGGTTACCGTCGTATCCTATTTCATCAAGAACATATTCGGCAAGCCAATCGGGCGTGTAGTATTCTCCAAGGTTATGGCGGACAGAGCGCGGTAAAAGGTCATGATAAAGCTTCTTTAGAAGGTCTTGTGATTCTTTCGGGTTCGTGCTCAGCGAAACAGGGTCATAATGACTAAGTTTCCTAATCATTTCGCGCAGCGTTCGCGCCAATTCGTCACTCCAAACATCCGTATACCAGAGAAAGATATTGCCTTCGAGAAAATTAGTATAGCCCTTTTGTTTCCATAGTCCGCCGTTTTCAAGGTTTTTGAATATCTCTTGAAGTATTTCATAATCCGCCGCATCTTCGAGTTTTCGGACTTCAGAAAAATCGCCGGTGAAGGCATTTATAATTTCGGCGGCGAGAAGTTTCATAAATATTGCGTAGTAAGTTTGAACAGCGAAAAGAAGTTCAGCTGGTTTTCCATCGTGTAAATGATATATTTTTGCAAGTTCATTAAAAGCGGAACTATTCCCTTCGATATCATAACCACAAACCTCACCGAAATGGATTTTCCATTGTTTAAAAAGCGTTTCAACTTTTGGATTGTCGCTATCTTCGAGAACTTTATAAAGGGCATTAACGCAATTAATAGCAACTTCGCTTTCGGCTCCGAAATCACTTGCCAAATTTTCCGGTGTATATCGAAGCCCGGCTTTATCAACGCTAACAAGAGCGTAAAGAAGCTTCTCGACCGTAACCTGTGTAACAGGAAGAACACTTATATCCCAGTTATTGTTTATGTTTCGAACATAAACAATCGTGTTGCCGTCGAGCCCGACACCGAAGAGTCTTTTTAAAATATCTTCTTCAAAAAGCGGGGATTCATTTACAAAGGCAATAAACCTACTTTTTATCTGTTCTATAACTGCTTTCGTTCCGGGTGCGTTTTCATCTTCTGTTATTTTACCGCTCGGTGACCTATCAGACTTGTATTCAATAAAAACATCTCCCCATTTTGAATCAATCCTACCTCGTCCAACTGAATATTCATTTATACATTCAATTTTTAATCCTGCCTTATCAACAAATTCTTGAATTGCCTTGTTACAATTACTTCTAACATTAGCCTCATTTGTATATTTAGCTGCGTTGTTGAAAGCCTTCGATATGCTTGGCGACATTTCTTTGATTATTTCTTTTATTTCTGGCATGATTGCTTCTTCCCCGCATCTCATTTCTTTCCATTCCCTTCCCAATAAATCTTTCAAAACGAATTTTGCAAGCAATATTTTACTTTCATTAACGATTTTTGTCATTTTAATCCCATAAATTGCTCCGTTCACAATCTTAATATGTGATAAATGCACTCCGCAAATTTTTCCCTCCTTATCAAGGTAAATAGAAACCAAGTGGTAGAAAGGTAAAGGGTTTATTTCGTCTACTTTGTGGTATGAATTACCGAAAAACCGATGAGATCTATATCTCATCTTTCGGTGAGCAAAAACGCTAATTCTTCATTTTCACTCTGCCGATTGAGATTAGGTCGTCTGTCGAATGAATTCCCGCTCGTTGCAAATTCGGAAGAATTCTGGAAAAAATTTCGATTACGAGAATGGCATCGCCGAGAGCATTATGAAATTCGTTCTCGCGGGCGAGCCCGACTCTATGTGCCATCGAATCGAGCGAGAAACCACGCT
>JAGGZE010000174.1 GCA_021162205.1 bacterium | reverse complement strand
GTGGATTGGTTATTAATATTTCTCTTCATAATTATTTTCATCGATTCCCATATCGTTTCCAATATACCTATTATATCAAGAATCGTAAGGTCGGTGATGGGGTCAAGCTCTGCTGGTAAAGTTTTTTCATTTTCCATATTAACATCTCAGTTGATTAGCAATGTTCCTGCCAGTGTATTCATCTCGAAATTCACTAACAATTGGTTTGCGATATCATACGGGGTTAATATCGGCGGAAATGGATTGGTCATCGGTTCTATCGCTAATATTATCGCATTGAGAATGTCCAATAGTAAAAATATATGGCTAAATTTCCACAAATTCTCCGTTCCATTTCTTTTAGTTACAAGTGTGATTGTCTATGTGTTATTTTTCCTCGTATAGGAACGACAATTCATACGAAGATCACAAAATATTCGATAAACTATCTTGCATAAAACAAAAATAGAAATATATTTAAAAATATGGGAGGCAAAATTATGAAAACAATTTTATCTGTTATTATTCCTCTGCTTTTGTTTGTTGGGTATGCAAAAAGCAGAGAGAAGGAGGTAAATATGTCCGATATTCGAAAGCCCGCTATGGCGGGTTCATGGTATCCTGACAATTCCGATTCACTTAGACAAACGATAAAAGAATTTATCGATTCCGCCGATGTTGAAAAAATCGATGGCAGAATTTTGGGGCTTATAGCTCCGCACGCGGGTTATATCTATTCTGGACCTGTCGCTGCATATTCTTTCAAGACATTGATGCTCGATAAAAAACAATATCGAGGAAATACTGTGATACTCATCGGTTTCGCTCATCGACCACCGAATTGGGAAGGTGTATCTATCTGGTCGAAAGGATATTGGGAAACTCCACTCGGTAAAATTCCTGTCGATGAAGAATTGTCACAAAAGATTTTGAACTCCGACACACTTATTCAAGATAAGCGTGAAGTTCATCGGGGCGAACATTCGCTCGAATTAGAACTGCCATTTCTTCAATATGCTCTCGATAACGATTTCAAACTCGTGCCGATTGCATTTTCGCATCAGAGTGCAGATGAAATAAATGCAGTGGTCAAGGCGATACTTTCCGCCGATATAGATTGGAATCACACTTTCATCGTCGTCTCGACAGATATGAGCCACTATCATCCATACAACGATGCTGTGATGATAGACAGAAAAAGTTTAGGGCGGGTTCTTTCAAATAATATCGAGGGTTTAATCGGCTGGATGCAACAGGGTATCGATGCTTTCTGCGGATGGGCTGGCGTTGTCACGATGATGACTGTCGCACCGAAAATCGGAGCAAATAAAACGATTTTGCTGAAATATGCCAATTCGGGAGACACTCAACCTGCATCGAGAGAACGAGGTGTCGTGGGATATTCCGCTGTTGCGTTCGTCAAATCTGCCGATAATTCGACCGATACGAAAGTTAATAAAAGCGATGAGGAAATTCCTGGAACGGAAGAATATAGTTTGACAAAGGATGAAAAACTTTATCTATTGAAACTTTCTCGTGAGACAATCGACAAATATGTTAAGGACAGTTTGAAATATGAACCCGAAAAACCGACCGATAATAAACTTGTCGAGAATGCACCGGTATTTGTTACGCTTCACAGCGATGGAATGCTGCGCGGATGTATCGGTCAAATGATGGCGAGAGGTCCATTATATCTCGCGGTGCGCGATATGTCAATTGCGGCGGCTACTCAGGACCCGCGATTTCATCCTGTAACCGCCGATGAATTAAATAAAATCGATATCGAGGTTTCGGTGCTTTCACCTTTGAAAAAAATCGACTCGTTCGAGAAAATTCGACCGCACAAGGATGGTGTTTATATCAAAAATGGATGGCAAAGTGGAGTTTTCCTTCCGCAGGTATGGGAGCAAATTCCCAAAAGGGATGATTTTCTTAGGGAACTATGCACACAAAAAGCCGGGCTTAAATCGGATTGCTATAAAGACCCGAATACAGAAATTTATATCTATACCGTGCTCGAATTTAGCGAAAAAGAAATGGGAATAAAATAATGAATAAAACAATAAATAAAAATGAATATCCGAGACATTTGACTCGAAGAGCGGTTTTGCAAGCTATGTATGAGCATCTTGTCAATGATGAAAATAATATCGATATACTAATCAAAGATGTGCTGCAATTCGATAATATTCCAGAGAGTAGCCAGAAATTTTTTAGTAAATTACTCGAATGTTCTTTAGATAGAGAACAGCTTGCCGACTCGGTAATAAAGGAAGTCGCCGAGAATTGGGAATTGGAAAGAATCAACATAATCGACCGGAATATTTTACGAATCGGTATCGCTGAATTTTTGGATTTCCCGAAAATTTCGCCGAAAGTAACAATCGATGAGGCAGTCGAATTAGCGAAGGAATTTGGCAATAAGGATAGCACAAAATTTGTCAATGGTGTTCTCGATGCGGCACTTAGAAAATTGATGAAGATGAAACTAATCAAAAAAGAGGATTAAGGAATGAAAATCGGCTTTTTATCCGACATTCATGCAAATCTCGAGGCTCTCGAGACTGCGATTTCGATACTACATAATGAGAATGTCGATAAAATTTATTGTATTGGCGATATTATCGGATATGGAGCGAATCCCGCATCCTGTATCGATATAATAGAGAAAGAATGCGATGGCATTGTCGCTGGAAATCACGACTGGGCATCGATTGGAAAAACAGATATAACTTATTTCAATATGTATGGGCGAAAAGCAATATTATGGACAGCAAAAAAACTTTCACCATATCATAAATCGTTTTTAGCGGAACTTCCGCTTTTCTTAGCAAATCGAAATTGGTGTATAGTTCATTCTACTCCTATCGAACCTGTAAAATGGCACTATGTTTTTACACCGACACAGGCCTTGCATCAGTTCAATCATTTCGATGAAAAAGTATGTTTTATAGGGCATTCACATTCCCCTATAATATTCACGGACAAAGGGGGTTATGATAAAATATTTATCCCACAGGACAATAAAACAAAACTAATAAAACTTGCCGATTACACAAGATATATAATCAATGTCGGCAGTGTGGGACAGCCTCGCGATGGCGATTCGAGAGGGTCGCTGGCAATTTATGATGCAGATGAAAAAACTGTCGAGTTCGTTCGGTTCGAATATCAAATTGCCAAAACTCAACAAAAAATTTTAGATGCAGAACTTCCAAAATTCTTAGCCGAAAGACTATCCCAAGGTATCTAACACCCCTTCGGGTGTTTTTATTGTGCAACTTTTCTTTCGCTTCGCTCAATTCATTGTTGCACCAGATTAATCAGATAACATTTCAACTATTAAGAAGAGCCGAACGGCTCGGCGACAATGAATTCCTGATTTTATCGAGGAGAAAAGTCGCCCTTAAAAAAAGAACCGAAGGTTCAAAAACAGGCGAATGCCTGCACCCCTTCGGGTGTTTTTATTGTGCAACTTTTTTCTGAATCCCGATGAAGTCGGGACTTTTCGCTTTGCTCAATTCATTGTTGCACCAGATTAATCAGATGACATTTCAACTATTAAGAAGAGCCGAACGGCTCGACGATATTGAATTCTGTTCTCAATAATTTATTTGTTCAAAAATAATTAAAAATTTAGTTTAACTATTTTTTAATTTGTAGTATTTTATATTTGTATTTATATTATAAAAAGTTGATATATTTTTTCGTTCGATTATTCAGATTTTGAAATTTATTTGACATTTGAACTTTAAAAAGGGGGTATCGAAATGTCGGAACAACACGGAGGAGAATCGTTTCTTGCCGGATTTCTTATCGGTGGAATGATTGGAGCGGGTATCGCATTGCTTTTCGCTCCTGCAAAGGGAGATGAAACCCGCGAATTTATAAAAACGCATGCTACAAAAGCAATCGACGATGGCAAAACCGAGGTCGATAAAATCCATCAGGTAATGCGGGAAGAATTCACAAAACTTCTCGAGAACAAAGAAGTTGTTCGTGAAGCGATTCAGAAAGGTATAAACGCATTTAAATCTCGCGGTGAAAATGCAGAGGAAGATATCGATGAAAATCAGGAGGAAATAGATTGATGAACGAAGTAATTCTCCTTTTATTCTTCATATTTTTCGCGATATTCGGTGCTTTGGGAATTTTTTTCTTGATTAGATTATCGTTGAAAATGGAGCAGGTCTCGAAACGGCTCGATGATACATTGGATATTTTGCAGCGAGAAATTCCTCAGATAACCGAACAATCCAAACGAACTATGCAAGCTTTAGAGACGGCATCGCTTAAAGCTCAGAGACTTATGAATACTGTTCAGTCACCGCTCGATAATTTCCAATCATCTGGAGCTGCTCAGGCAATTATCGGATTCTTGCGAGGTTTTGGCTATTTCAAAAATGTTTTTACCAAATCTCAAAATAAACAGGAAGAACAGATAAAGGAGTAGTTCGATGAAAATTGCGGTTCTTATGGGCGGAACATCGTCCGAAGTCGATGTGTCTCATAAAACAGGTAAAGCCGTAGCTTCTGGACTCGCTAAAAAAGGGCATAAGGTCGAAATCTTCGATTGGGAAGAAGAACGAATTATAACCGATGTCGAGACCCTGCGTGATTTCGATGTGGTATTTATCGCTTATCACGGGGGTGCCGGCGAGGATGGCAGAGTTCAAGCCGCACTCGATATTGCCGAATTAAAATATACCGGCTCGGATTATGTGTCATCTGCAATAGCAATGAATAAATTACTTAGTAAGATGGTTTTCGAAAGTGTCGGTATTCCAACTCCTGCTTGGATTAAGATTAGTTCGAAAAAGCAGATAGAAAAATTATTACTCGATATGATAAAAGCAAGATTTGGATTGCCCGCAGTTGTAAAACCTGCCGCACAAGGCTCGACAGTCGGTATTACTATCGCTGTTTCTGAAAAAGAACTTAAAGATGGAGCTAATTTGGCATTCGAATATAGCGATGAAATACTCATAGAGAAATATATTCCTGGCAGAGAGGTTACAGTATCGATTCTCGGTGGTTTGCCTTTGCCCGTTATCGAGATAGTTCCCATCGATGGATTTTATGATTATGAGCATAAATACACGAAAGGCAAAAGTAATTATATTTGCCCCGCTAAAATTCCGAAAAAGATTTCAGAAAATTTACGGGAAATCGCAGCTAAAGCATATAAAGCATTAGGATGCAGACATTATGCTCGTGTGGATTTTAGATTGAGTGATAATAAAAAAATATATTGTCTCGAGGTTAATACACTTCCGGGGATGACCGATTTATCGTTAGTTCCGATGGCTGCTAAATCTATCGGTATCGAATTCCCCGAACTTGTGAATAAAATCGCCTTTATGGCTTATGAAGGGAGGAACGAATAATGTATAACAAAGTTATTCTCATCGGTCGAGTCGGCAGAGATGCCGACATAAGATATATGCAGAATGCCGAGCGGGGCGTGATGAAATTCACTCTTGCCACCAGCAGAAAATGGAAAGATAAGGATGGCAACTGGCAGGAAAGCACTCAATGGCATAATATCGTTTTCTGGGGCAGTCGGAATCTCGATAATCTCGCCAGCAGACTTGCAAAAGGAACTCTCGCTATGGTGGATGGCGAAATCCAATACCGTCAATGGGAGGATAAAAACGGTGAAACCCATTACATAACCGAAATTCGTGCATATAAAATAATGCCATTGGAAAAAAGAGGTGAAAGGACTGCATCGCAATCGGAAACTGGAAATGAGCAATCCGATGGAGAAATTCCACCTGCCGATGATTATAAAAAATCTGAAAATTCAGATGAAACAGAGGACGACCTTCCATTTTAATATGCGTATTCCATCGCCTAAAAAGCGTAATGATATTATCGCTCTTTTTAAAGCCCCTGTGTTTGCTAAGGGGCTTTTTTTACAGATTCGGCTGCGAAAAACAACAGGGAAAAAAGCTCTTTTGATTATCGTTCCAAAAAAATGTGGTATCGCAGTGCGAAGAAATCGAATTAGAAGAATTATTCGTGGATGGTTCAGAATTCGCTGGCAGAAATTCCCGGATAATATATCGTTTATGGTCAAAGTTTCGACCGATATAAAAAATATTTCCAAAAATAAACTTTCCACTACACTGCGGACAGAACTCGAAAAATTGACCGAACAATTTCGCTTGCCAAAATCTAAATGATGAATATTTTCTGCTCTATGGAAGACATCGTTCAACATAATTGCGGAATATTCGGTGTTATCGGCAATGCCGATGCGGCGAAACGCACTTATCTCGGTCTTTATGCTCTTCAACACCGCGGGCAGGAAAGCGCCGGTATCGTTTCGACAGATGGCAAGAATATGTATGAATATAAAGGACTTGGACTTGTCGGCGATGTTTTTTCCGATGATAAAGTCCTATTAAAACTTTTAGGCGATTCAGCAATCGGGCATAATAGATATTCGACAACAGGCTCGACCTTATTTATGAATACGCAGCCATTTCTGATAAAATTTCACGCTGGACAAATTGCGGCATCGCACAATGGAAATATTGTGAACGCGCAAATCTTGCGAAATGAAATGGAACAAAACGGTTCGATTTTCCGCACGACAACCGATAGCGAAGTAGTTCTTCATTTAATTGCATATTCGCGTCGAAAAACGATTCCCGAAATGGTTTCTAATGCTATATCGAAAGTCAAGGGTGCATTCTCGATGCTTTTTCTGACATCCGAATATCTAATCGGTGTTAAAGACCCGAATTCATTTCGTCCATTAGTTCTCGGGAAAAAGAACAATGCCTGGTTTTTAGCATCAGAAAGCTGTGCATTCGACCTTCTCGGTGTCGATTTTGTGCGATGTCTCGCTCCGGGCGAATTGATTATTCTTCATCGTGATAATGAACCCGAATCGTTTTTCCCGTGGGGCAAACGAGACAAGGACAAGGGTTCCGCCTGCATTTTCGAGTTCATATATTTTTCCCGTCCAGATTCGTATATTTTCGGTGAATCGGTCGAAAAAGTTCGGAGAGAAATGGGCGCTCAGCTTGCTCGCGAACATCCCGCCGATGCCGATATCGTTATTGCTGTGCCTGATTCATCGAATACCGCAGCATTGGGGTTTTCGCAGGAATCTGGTATTCCATTCGAGCTTGGACTTATCCGAAATCATTATATCGGGCGGACATTCATTCAACCGACACAACATATAAGAGAAATCGGTGCGAAATTGAAATATAGTTCCGTCCGCGGAATTTTGAAAAATAAACGAGTTGCAATTGTCGATGATTCCATCGTCCGCGGAACAACATCGAAACAGCTCGTTCAGTTAATCCGCGATGCTGGTGCATCGGAAATCCATATCAGAATTGCCTCACCTCCGATTGTCGCACCGTGTTATTACGGAATCGATACGCCGGATAAGGACCAGCTAATCGCTGCGAATATGTCGGTGGAGCAAATCCGCGATTTTATAGGAGCCGATTCACTCGGTTATTTATCGCTCGATGGTTTGCTTTCGCTGAAAAGTTTGCCGAAAATTGGATATTGCACAGCTTGTTTCGGTTCGCCGTATCCTGTTAAAATCGATGATAAAGCCAATAAGGACAAGATGGGAAATGGATAAATTAGAAATGATAATATTTATATCATTCTGTAAATTATACTAAATTTCAGAGATATTTTTAGCAATTATTTTTTTGTGAAAACCGCTGTGAAAACTATTTCATTAAAATAAACTGGGAGAGATTTTATGGAAGATAGATTCTTGAATGCGGCGGAAATCGCTGTCAAACAATGTCTTGCAGTGCAAAAAAACGAGACTGTGCTCGTGATAACCGACCAACTCGAACGGGAAATCGGCTATGCACTTTTCGAGGTCGCCAAACAAATTGCGGATGAGGTGATGATTTTAGAAATTATTCCCCGGGAAAATCACGGTGAGGAACCTCCACCGCAGGTCGCCGAAATTATGAAATCCGTCGATGTCGTTATCGCACCGACATTCAGGTCGCTTTCGCACACCGATGCTCGCAGACAGGCAAGCAAAGCTGGTGTCCGAATTGCTACTATGCCTGGAATATTACGCGAAACATTTGTCCGAGCTATGAATGTGAAATATAACGAAATCGCCGAAATTTCCAACAAATTAGCTAAAATGTTATCATCGGCAAAAACCGCTCGTGTTATATCCGAGCATGGAACGGATATCGTGATGACACTCGAGGGCAGACGCGGTTTGCCCGATACGGGTATTCTTCATAATAAGGGCGATTTCGGCAATCTTCCTGCTGGTGAGGCTTACATCGCACCACTCGAGAACACAGCTAACGGTATAATAGTCATCGATGGTTCTATCGGCGATACAGGTGTGCTGGCAATGGATGACTACATAACGGTTCGTGTCGAGGATGGATATGCCACAGAAATCGATGGTTCACGGGCATCGGCTTATCTTGCGGGAATATTAGCTATTCATCCACAGGAAGCTCGCAATATCACCGAACTCGGAATCGGAACAAATTCTTCTGCGAGACTTTGCGGAAATATCCTCGAGGATGAAAAAGTTCTCGGGACGGTTCATATCGCATTGGGCGATAACGCCTCGATGGGTGGTAATGTTCCCGCGCCGATTCATCTCGATGGCATAATCCTTTCACCGACACTGTATATCGATGGAAAAATAATTATGCAAAAAGGTAAATTGCAAATACGATGACCGAGAATTTCGATAAAATCATATTCGAGTATGCTGGTAATAATCTCGATGAGAACATTGATTTTTCAGAAACGACTTGTGGAAACTGCCTTTTCGGTGTGGAAAATAATTGAGAGAAAATAGGTTTTTTCGTCGGATATAATCCATTCACAATCGATAAAAAAACTATCGAAAAAGTAGGCGAAAAAGTTATAGATAACGCTCATCCCAATATATCTTGGAGAACTCAATTTCCCTATATCGAAACTTTTTGATTTTTATTGTTAAAAAAACTTGCATTTTTTTCGTTTTTTCTTATAATTTTAATATATATTGAAGGTTATGTTCTATTTTACTTGATTAATATACATAATTGAGGGGGAAAAATGAAAAGGGACATTTTTATTACGATTTTTTTACTTATTGGTTTGGTTTTTGCTATTCCGCAGCAAATCAATTATCAGGGGAAAGTAACCGATGCAACAGGTGTCGGACTTAACGGC
>JAGGZE010000163.1 GCA_021162205.1 bacterium | reverse complement strand
TTTTCTTGCTGATGGAATCAGCAATTCATTGTCGCCGAGAAATTTCGATTGAGTTGGTGCAACAATGAATGACAACTTGGTTGTCAGAAAAGTTGCACAATAAAAACACCCGAAGGGGTGGAAAATATTCAAACTTTTCTGAAAAAGGGTTTGATTGAACACTTTTATTAATCAGGCATTGCAGGGAATGATTGCTCTGCAATCAGGAAAGCAATGTGAAGAAAACACCCGAAGGGGTGGAGCCCTTCGGCTCTTTTTAGTGGCGAATTTTCTTGCTGATGGAATCAGCAATTCATTGTCGCCGAGAAATTTCGATTGAGTTGGTGCAACAATGAATGACAACTTGGTTGTCAGAAAAGTTGCACAATAAAAACACCCGAAGGGGTGTTGAAATGTTATTTTGATTGAGCAGGCGTTGCAATGAATTTCGACTTTGTCGGAAGAAACGCAACGCACAAAAGACACCCGAAGGGGTGGCTAATTCTGTTTTTTGCCGCAGCAATTTTTATATTTTTTTCCGCTGCCGCAGGGACATGGGTCGTTTCTGCCGATTTTTTTACCTCTTCTTATAGGTCGAGGTTTTCCCGAATTATTTTGGTGTGCTTTTGCCGATTTATTTGGAAGATTCATCAATGGAGTCGGTGCATTTCCCGATGTTGGATTTTCTGCTCTATCCTGTGCTCCTTTCCCAAATACTCGCTGAGCCATCGCTGCTGTTTCGGCGGCACCGTAACCCTCGACACCACTGTGCATCGCTCGAAGTGGAGCTTGTCGTTTAGTTCCTGTCGGTGCAACCACTCGAGCATGAAAAAATTTCATTAATGTTTCGCCGCGTATATCATAGATTAGTTTCTCGAATGCATCGAATGCCTCTTTTTTATATACGATTAGCGGGTCTTTCTGAGCATATGCCATAAGGTAGCTTCCCTCTTTGATATCGTCCAATGCTCTCAGATGTTCTTTCCATAGTTGGTCGATTGTTGCAAGCATAGCGGCTCGTTCGAGTCTGCGAGTAACATCGTCGCCGATGAAATTCTCTTTGAGATTATATGCACCGAGTGCAGTCTGGTATATTTCCTCGACAAGGTTTTCTGATGGATGACTTGGGTCGTCGGGATTGTATTTGACAAGGAATATTTTCGTGAATTCCTCGGACATTATTTTCCAATCCCAGCTTTCAGGCGGTCTATCGGCATCGGTGTAATCATCGACAAGGTCCTCACAAAATTCTTTTATGAATCTTTTATATTCGGGTTTCAGATTTTTCCCGAATAGAATATTTTTTCGCATCGAATAGATAACTTCGCGCTGACGGTTCATCACATCGTCGTATTCGAGCAGACGCTTTCTAATGGAGAAATTTTGTCCCTCGACTCGTTTTTGAGCTTTCGATATTTGCCCCGATATAATTTTATGCTCGATAGGTTCGCCCTCGGGCGGATTGAGACGCTTAATCATATTGTATGCTCTATCTCCGCCTGCATATAATCGCATAAGGTCATCTTGAAGTGATAGAAAGAACCTCGATGCTCCTGGGTCGCCCTGTCGTCCCGCTCTACCGCGAAGCTGATTGTCTATTCGTCGAGCTTCGTGGCGCTCTGTCCCGATTATATGCAAACCACACGGTATCGCTCCCGCAAAGCATTCCTTAGGATTCGCAGGACAGGTCCATTCGTCGGATATTTTGGTATATAATGCGCAGTTCGGCTTGGGAAACAATTTAATTTCATAATCGCCCGATGGTATAGCTTTAGATAACTCGAAACCAGAGAATATAGCTACTTTGCCCCGCTCGGATAGATATTTCGATACAGTTTCGGGAGCATTATCTCGCAGATTAAACTCTTTAAATTCGAGATATTCATCTTTACAAATTTGAACGAGGTTTCTCGTTACTTCACCGTTTTCCGCCACCAGTAGAAAACTTTTGCCCTGTTCGACTTCGGAAACGATTTTTTTCACAATAGGTTCGAATACCAACTTATAAGCTTTGACAATACCGACACCGAGCTTGATGTCGGTTCCTCGTCCAGCCATATTGGTGGCGATAGTAACGGCATAGGGTTGCCCTGCGCGAGCTACGATTTCAGCTTCTTTCTCGTGATGTTTTGCATTAAGAACAGAACTGGGGATTTTTCGTCTATCGAGCATCCGTTTCAAAAGCTCTGAAGTATCGACCGAAACCGTGCCGACAAGAACAGGTAATGCCTGTTTGTGATATAATTCGATTTCATCGATAACCGCATTGAATTTTTCCTTGCGGGTAAGATATATTCTATCGTTATAATCCTCTCGGCGAACAGGACGATTCGTCGGCACCGTAACGACATCGAGTTTATATATTTCCCATAACTCATTGGCCTCGGTAGCGGCGGTTCCCGTCATCCCTGCGAGCTTGTGATACATTCTGAAATAGTTTTGCAAAGTAATTGTGGCATAAGTTTGAGTTTCGCCTTCGACCCTCACATTCTCTTTCGCTTCGAGTGCCTGATGAAGTCCCTCGGAATATCGACGACCCGGCATCAGTCTGCCGGTGAATTCATCTACGATAACGACTTTCCCCTGCTGAATGACATAATCCACATCTTTGGCGAACATAATATAAGCTTTCAAAAGTTGGGTAATAGCGTGATTTATTTCTCCCCGTTCAGAATAATTCTTATAAATCTTTTCCTTTTTCGACTGTTTATCTTTTTCGGACAAACTTTCATCGCCTTCGAGTTGAGAAAATTCATCTGCAATATCGGGCAGAATAAAGACTTCCTTATCTACATTCGCATATCTTCCCAATTCGTCTCTTCCCTTATCCGTGAGATTTATTGAATTTTCACGCTCATCTACGGAGAAATACAATTGTTCATCGAGTTCGCTAATTTTTTTGTTTGTTTGATATTCGCCTTCGAGTCTATTGGCAGATTTGAATATTTCGGGCTGTTTAATCAATTTGAGAAACTGCGGATTTTTAGGTGTGCTTCGCTTGACAAGAAGAAATTTCAGCGTCGCTTCCTGAAACGCTATATTTGCATCCTTACCTTTACCTTCCTCGTCGAGCATCGTCGCTTTATCCCATAATTTTTTGCCCTCGGAAATCAACCGAGCTGAAAATCTTGCCTGTTGCGATGCGAGATGCCTGACCGCTGGATTCCATTTCTTGAACTGTTCCGAAATCGTGCTTTCGACAGGTCCCGAAATAATAAGCGGTGTTCTTGCCTCATCGATAAGAACCGAATCGACCTCGTCGATAATCGAATAGAAATGCTCTCGCTGAACTACATTATCGGGGGAAACCGCCATATTATCGCGAAGATAATCGAAGCCGAAGGCATTATTGGTTCCATAACTGATGTCGGTGAAATATTGAGCTTTGCGTCGAGGAGTATACGGTTCGATTCCCTCGTAAATGACACCGACAGTGAGTCCGAGATAATTGTATATTTGACCCATCCAACTGGCATCACGGCGAGCGAGGTAATCGTTGACTGTAACAAGATGAGCGCCTCGTCCGGGTGTGATTGTTTCGCTATTTTTTTCATCGGTAAGCGGTATGAACTGCCAGTCATCGATGTTTTCACCCCATTTATTCAGTGCCAATTCGAACCAATTATGATTTATTGCGAGTGCATTCAGATATAACGGCATAGTTGCAACGAGAGTTTTACCCTCGCCTGTTGCCATCTCGGCGATATTACCCCGATGAAGAATTATCGCACCGAGAATTTGAACATCGTAAGGTATCATATCCCAAACGACTTTGTTTTCCATCAGGTTGAATTCTGTGCCGACTAATCTTCGGCAGGTTTCCTTGACGACTGCGAATGCCTCGGGCATAATTTCATCGAGAATTTCCGATTCGCGAATATAAAGTTCATCCTCGATTTTTTCCCGTTCATCTCGAAATTGTTCGATTTCATCTATATCGTCGCATTTCGCGATTTCGGAATCGATTTCGATTATTTCTTTGTGAAAATCTAAAAGCTCGGATATAAGTTTTTTGCGGAACAGAATAGTTTTCGAGCGAAGTTCATCATCGGAAATCGAATGATATTCCTCGTAGAATTCGTCGATTTCATCGAGAAGCGGCATAATTTTTTTTACTTGTCGCTGGGATGATGTCCCAAATATTTTTTCGAGTATTTTTGCCATTCTAATCGACCTCTTCGGTTATAGCGATTACAATATAAATCTAAATATATTCTTAAAAATGGAGTTTTCAAGACATTTATTTCAAATTTTTTCTTGATTTTTCAAATATTCGTTATTAGCTTTGCTGGTTCTTTTTGAGCTTTCAGCTCTTTTTGAACCTTTAGTTCTTTTTAATGGCGACTTTTCTTATCCCGACAAGTCGGGGTAATTTATTGTCGCCCAGACATTTTGATATAGTTATTTTGATTAATCTGGCGTTGCAAAGGAATTGTCGATTCTATCGACAAGGAAAGCAACGCACAAAAAACAGGCGAAGCCTGCGGCTCTTTTTAATTGGTGAAATGTTATTTGATTAATTGGGTGCAACAATGAATTCAGACTTTGTCTGAAGAAAAATTGCACAATAAAAACACCTTAAAGGTGGGAGGAGAAAATATGTCAGGGATACTCGATGTATGGGCTCGTCAAATACTCGATTCTCGTGGAAATCCGACAGTCGAGGTTGAAATCGTTCTCGAAAGTGGAGTTATAGGCAGAGCTGCGGTGCCATCGGGGGCATCGACAGGTAAGCGCGAGGCACTCGAACTTCGCGATGGCGGTGAGAAATGGCACGGTAAGGGCGTTAGCAAAGCGGTCGATAATGTTAACGAAATTATATCGTCGGAAATAGAATCGCTCGAATCTACCGACCAGATTGGAATCGACAACATTATGCTCGAACTCGATGGCACCGAAAATAAGGGCAAACTCGGTGCGAATGCGATTCTCGGCGTTAGTATGGCTATTGCGAGAGCATCGTCGATAGAATTGGGACTGCCGCTATTTCAATATCTCGGTGGAACTAATGCCAAAATTTTGCCCGTGCCGATGATGAATGTTGTCAATGGTGGAGCTCATGCCGATAATAATTTAGATATTCAGGAATTTATGCTTGTGCCGGCGGGACTTGAGACTTATTCCAATGCGTATCGAGCGGGCTCGGAAATTTATCATACTTTGAAAAGTTTGCTTAAAGCAAAAGGATTTTCGACCAGTGTCGGCGATGAAGGCGGATTCGCTCCGAATTTCCAATCGCACGAACAGGTTTTAAATTTTTTAGTCGATGCCATAGAGAAATCCGGCTATAAAGCTGGCAAGGATGTATTTATAGGAATCGATTCTGCTGCGAGCGGTTTCTATGATGATAGCAAGTATAATTTCGAGGGTAAATCTATTACATCTGGAGAATTGATAGATTATTATGAAAAGATAATCGGTGAATTTCCACTCGTTTTCATCGAGGATGGTCTTGCCGAGGATGATTGGAATGGCTGGATAAAACTGACCGAGAGACTCGGCAAAAAACTTCAGCTTGTCGGTGATGATATCTTTGTAACGAATCCAAAAACAATCGCACGCGGAATTGCCGACAAAGCTGCGAATTCTGCATTGATAAAGCTCAATCAAATCGGTACGGTAACCGAAACACTCGATGCTGTTCGTCTCGCTCATCGTGCTGGTTGGAAAACTCTCATCTCTCATCGCAGCGGTGAAACCGAGGATACATTTATCGCAGACCTTGCAGTTGCAGTCAATAGCGGTCAATTAAAAACAGGTGCTCCTTGCCGAATAGAGCGATTGGCAAAATATAATCAATTGCTCAGAATCGAGGAAGAACTCGATGATTTTGCACAATTCCCAAAAGTATCGGATTTATTCCCGTGGATTGCAGAATAAGTCTGTTGTGGAGTGATTTATGCGAAAAATAGGTATATCGAAAATATTCATCGGACTGATATTTATTTCGGTGCTTTTTGCCGAACCATACCAGTCCGATGAATTTATGCTCGGCGGATGGGCAATCCGAACCGCTATGGGTGGGAATACTACCGTAATCGATGGTAATGGATTAACAGCAAATTCAAATCCTGCACTGCTTTCAGAAATTTCAGGGATGCGAATCGCTGTCTCCGGTGGGAATTTCTGGACAGGACTTGTAAATCTGGCGCAGGTTGGAGCTGTCAAATCCAATGATAAATGGAGCTATGGATTTTCTGCAAACATACTCGGCGGCGATGGTATAAAAATTACTGAACTTGTCGAACCAGGCGAACCTATGTCGGTGCAGAATTATCCGCGAGTAGTCGATGAACAGGGACATTATACTGCATCGGTTAATCTTGCGACATCGAGGAACTGGCAAAAATTTTCCGCTGGTATTTCTGGCAAAATCGTTCGTAAAAAAATTCCCGACCACTCGGGATGGGGTTTTTCAGCATCGGGTGGCGCTTTATGGAAGCTTATGAATAATTTGAAAATCGGTATCTATGCGCGGGATATATCGACCTATCAACTTTTCTGGAACGATAATGTCCACGAGACAGGTATGCCATCGGTATCGCTCGGATTGGCATATCGATTCGATTTGTCTTCCAATTGGACGATAACATTCGCTCCCGAAAGCACTTATGGAATCGATGAAGGATTTGGATTGCTACGAGCAGGCACCGCTTTGAAATATGCCGATATATTGACATTTGCACTCGGCACACAAGATGGTTCTTTTTCAACAGGTGCCGAACTGAATATCAAATCTTTTCAAATCGGTGTATCGGCGGGTTATAATTCATCGCTCGGTGAATCGTATAATTTCTCGGTAGGATACGAAATGTTTTAATTTCGGGTATCCAAATATGATTTCAAATCGACAAATTAATCACTAAACATTAACCACTGAATTAAGTGCGGGTTTTATATCGAGCAATGGTGTGCCATCGAGCATATCGATACCCGAAACAGTTAAAATATTTTTGTCCACAGAAATCAACCGCACGGTTGTTATACCGATATGATTCGGTCTGCTGGGTGCTCGAGTTGTGAAAACTCCACGCGGTTTTATGGATTTGCGAGGAATAACGGTCAATTTAGCTTCATTGCGAAGATGAAAGTAAAATATCAGCACGATGAACTTATATTTTTCGATACCTTTGAGTCCAATAACAAATTCTGGGAATATTTCGATTTGCCCGATATTTTCCGGCGATTCATTTCCCTGAAATGGTGCATCGCCATCGTTTTCGAATGGTGTGTGAATTATTCCAATCGGGGATATATCTATTGACCCAAAATTATTTTCATTCGATTTTCTAACCACTCGGCTTACTCTTTCTGAAAATATCGCTGTCTAAACCTGTTCCGAAAAATACCGCTGTCCACAAAATAATCAAGGTTAAAATTCTAACAAAGATGAATGGGACGCTCAATGCAATCCATACCGAAACGGCGACAGCGACAAGCGAAAGTAGAACTTTGGAATACGGGATTTCGATAGGGAAAAAGAATTGTCCGGTTCGCCAGCTTAAAAATAACAATGCCGAAAATCCGAAAATCGCAGCGACAGCAGCGCCGACAGCTCCATATTTTGGAATCCACAGAATATTTAAAGCGACATTTATCGCCGCTGCAACCGCTGTGAATATTGGAACAAAAGATGTTTTGGCTGTAACATAAATTCCCGCATCGGCGATAAGTATTAGAGCATCCAGGAAATATGCCGCTGCAAGCAATGGAACGATTTTCATTCCTATTTCATATCCGGGGCCGATGAATAATTTGAATATTTCGGGGGATAAAAGTATTAGTCCGACCGCTACAATAGACATTCCACCGGCAAGCTGTCGCCAGATTTGCGGCAATTGTGATTTCAGCGTGCCATCTTTATACATATGGAACAATCTCGCCGACCAAGCATAGCGAATCGGCAGGATTATAACGACGATAATCGATGCGATTTTGACTCCTGCCGAATATGAACCAGCTACGGAAAAATTATCGAGCTTTGCCAGAAGCCATCGGTCTGAAAATGAGAATATCCGCACGACAAAAAGATTCAATGTTAGCGGTAATCCATATTTTAGCATCGAAACCACATCGTTTTTATCGAATTTGAATTCGATTCTGCGCAGAATGATTGGAATTATCACGATTATAACTGCGAAAGTTGCACCGATTCTCGCTCCGACAACTCCCGAAACACCATATCCGATTACGAGGAAAAATATTGCGAAACCATAAGCCAAAAATCCCCGTGAAATATCCATAAGTGCGAATAATTTGACTTTTTCCTCGGATTGGAATATCGCAGCGAAAACCGAGAAAAATGAATCGGCAACTCCCCATAATATTGCCATAATAGCGAATTTTGTTGAAAATTGCGAGCCGAGAAATAATGCTGTCAATGGTTTGCGAAGAAAATATCCGATTATAATAAATACAATCGACAAAATTGTCATCACTGAAAATATCTCGAACAGGTATCTTCCGCGTTTTTTCGGATTCATAACATAGAATTTGAACAGTGCCTGTTCGAGTCCCAGTCTGATGCAAAACATCGTAAGAATTGCCCAGAATTCGATAATCTGCCACTGTCCATATTCGGCGGGAGACATCAATCTCGTGATGATTGGAAGCAGTAGAAATGCGATTGCAGAAGATATTCCTTTACCGACAGCATAACCGAGACTTTTTCGCCATAATGTCAATTCGGTCTCCAAGTTTGATTTTTTTTCAAATAATCTAAAAACGAATTAAAGAAGACGGATTTGAATAATAAAACGCATAATTTATTTTCATCAAGAATTAAAAATTATTATAATTATAATAATTTATGATTACTAAGAGAAAGCTTTATATTATTAGAAGAAGCTTTTTTATATTGTGCGATTCGAGTATTCTCATTTGTTTCTTGCGATTAGTGAACGATTATTAGGAGAGTTTAATGATACTGAAACTTGCATTCAAAAATGCACTCAGGCAAAAACGCAGAAGTCTTTTCACAATTTTAACGATGTTCGGCGGTTTCGTGCTGGCATCGGTAGCATTAGCCATAGCAGATGGCTCGTATAACAAGGTAATCGATGCATTCACAAAAACTATGATTGGGCATATCCAAATTCACAGCAAAGGTTATCTCGATAAGCCATCGATTTACAAGCCAATCGATGATTATCGAGCAATAGGTGAAAAAATTCAAAATACAAATTATGTGAAATCATGGACCCCTCGTTCTATTTCAGCGGGACTCGTTTCTGTCGGCGAGAAAAGCACCGCTGTAAAAATTATCGGTATCGACCCGAATCTCGAAGATAAAACGACTCTATTTTCAAAGCGAATCGAAAAGGGACAAATGTTCATTGAAAAACCCGAACATACTGCAATTCTCGGTAAAGGTCTCGCTAAAAACCTAAAAGCACAAATCGACGATACAATCATAATACTTTCACAGGCGGCAGATGGCTCGGTTGCTAACGATATGTATAAAATCATCGGGACATACGACAGCGGAGATGAAATGAGCGATAGAACCACTATGTATCTTAATCTCGCCGATGCTCAAGAACTTTTCGTTCTTCCAGATAAAATTCACGAAATCGCCATTGTGCTTACGAGTTTCAAAAAGACAGAAAAAGTTTTAACTGAAATCGAATCGAAATTGAATAATCCAAATTTAGATATTCAACCATGGCAGGAGGTAGCGAAAACATTTTACCAATCTATGGAAGCCGATAAACAAGGTAATTATGTAATGAACCTAATAATTATTCTAATCGTAGCAATCGGTGTGTTGAATACTGTTCTTATGGCGGTTTTGGAACGAATTCGCGAATACGGTGTCCTGAAAGCATTGGGAACGAAACCATTGCAAATATTTCGGATGGTTGTCTATGAATCGAGCATTTTAGCTATTGTAAGTATCGTTATCGGCACAGTTATAGCACTTGGAATAAATTACTTTCTCTCGATAAATGGAATAAAATATCCCGTGCCTATCGATATCGGCGGAATCTCGATGAATACGATGGTGTCCGAGATAAATTTGCACAGCTATATTATTCCTGCGATAGTAGTGCTATTTACAGCGTTTTTTGTAAGTATGTTTCCAGCATTGAAGGCAGCGAAAGCCGACCCCGCAAAAACAATGCGTCACCTCTAACACCCATTCGGGTGTTTTTTGTGCGTTGCCTTCCTTGCCGATAAAATCGGCAATTCCCTGCAACGCCCGCTCAATCAAAATAATATTTAACCAATTAAAAAGAGCCGAAGGGCTCCACCCATTCGGGTGTTTTCTTTGTGCAACTTCCCTTCAGACAAAGTCTGAATTCCCTGTTGCACCCGCTCAATCAAAATAATATTTGAAACTTTTGGGCGACAATGAATTGCTGATTCCATCAGCAAGACCCCGATTTTATCGGGATTAAGAAAAAATTCGCCACTAAAAAGAGCCGAAGGGCTCCACCCATTCGGGTGTTTTTTGTGCGTTGCCTTCCTTGCCGATAAAATCGGCAATTCCCTGCAACGCCCGCTCAATCAAAATAATATTTAACCAATTAAAAAGAGCCGAAGGGCTCCGATTGTTTTTTGTTTTCTATTGCGATAAATTTTGTTATAATATATTTTAATAGAGGAAACAAAGCTCTTCTGACATTAAAATTTATTCGGAAAGAAATATGATATATCTAAAACTTGCATGGCGAAATTTATTCAGAAATAAACGGCGGACAATTATCGCAGGATTGGCAATCGGATTGGGATTGGCATCGCTGATTTTTGTCGATGCTTTTGTAATTGGAACAACCAATACGATGCTATCGATTGCGACATCGTCGTTTCTCGGTGAGGCACAAATTCATCGCGAAGGATTCCGTGAAGCGCAGAATGTCGAACTGACAATCCAGCAACCAAATGAGGTTATGGCAGGACTCGACACGGAAAGCATTGTAGATAATTATGCTCCGCGAACTTTCGCTTTGGGAATGATTACATCGCCGAACAATTTAAGTTCGGTAAGTGTCGTGGGAATCGAACCATCGAAGGAAAAATATCTATCCTTAATCGACGATGGCATAACGAAGGGTAAATATTTCGATGGCGATAATTTGCAGGATATTGTAATCGGTGAAAAACTTGCAGAACTGCTCGAGACCGATATCGGCGACAGAATCGTTATCACTCTGGCACAGGCAAAAACAGGCGACCTCGTTCAGGAAATGTTTAGAGTTTCAGGCATTTACGATGTCGGCGATAAAGGTTTGAATTCGATGTTCGCATTTATCAGACTACCGAAAGCTCAAAAAATGCTAAATATCGGCGAGAATATCCACGAGATAGCGATTAAATTTGTGGATATAAAATACAGTAGAAATAAAAATTTATCGTTCTGGCAAAAGTATTCACAATACGGCAACGAGGCGACATCCTGGACAACACTTATTCCACAAATGTCATTGTATATGCAAATGTCTGCATACTCCACATTCGTTATCGCATTGATGCTTGTGGGTATCGTAGCATTCGTGATTTTAAACACGCTATTTATGTCGATGTATGAGAGGATATTCGAATTCGGTGTTCTCAAAGCTGTTGGCACGAGACCTTTCGGTATCGGCAAACTTATAATTTTCGAGGCGGGAGCATTGGCGGTCATCAGTATCGCATTCGGCTGTATAATCGGTTTTTTGATTACTTATGCTTTCTCGAAAATCGGTATTAACTATATGGGACTCAGCTTTATGAATATTACGATTACGAGACTTATCTATCCTGTGATGAAGGGCTACCAGTTCATTCGCTACCCGATTTGGGTATTCTTTTTCACAATCGTAATAGGTATTTATCCAGCGATACACGCCGCAAGATTGACTCCGGCAAAAGCTATGAAAAAAAGCTTTTAATAAATTGAGAAAAGGAGAACAAAATGAATAAATTAACCGAAAATAATGTGATACTTACAGAAAAACTTAAAAAAACCTACGAGGACAATGGAGTTCCTGTCGAGGCTGTGCGCGGAATCGATATGGGAATTAAAAAAGGCGAGTTCACAGCGATTGTCGGACCATCTGGTTCGGGAAAAACTACATTGCTCAATCTTCTTTCGGGACTCGATACACCCACCGAAGGCAAAATCTGGCTCGAAGGTAAATTGATTTCGGAAATGAGCGGCGGTGAACTATCCGATTTTCGAAGAGATAATATCGGGTTCATTTTTCAGGCATACAATTTGATTCCTGTGCTTTCGGTCGAGGAAAATATCGAATATATTATGCTTTTGCAGAGTGTTCCAAAAGATGAACGGCACAGGCGAGTTCTCGAAATACTCGATGAGGTCGGACTGACCGAATTCGAGAATCGATTACCGACAAAACTTTCGGGTGGACAGCAGCAGAGAGTTGCTGTGGCGCGTGCAATGGTAGCGAAACCAGCTATTATTCTCGCAGATGAACCCACCGCTAATCTCGATTCGGTAACCAGCGGAGGATTGCTCGATATGATGCACGAACTCAACCAAAAAACTGGAATGACATTTTTATTCTCGACTCACGACCCGATTGTAATGGAGCGAGCGAGAAGAGTTATAACTGTTCTCGATGGCAAAATTTCCGACGATAGTGAAAATATCGGTTGATAGAGCCAATAGGTTCTTTTAAGTCGTAGATGTTTTCCAATCTCGGTTAATGTATTTTGCAAAATCTATATCACGACATCGAAGCCCAAACCATCGAGGATAAAAGATTATTCGGTTATTTCATCAATATTCCCATCGCAAATTCATTTTAAGCTTATACGAGCCATCTTGAGTTTGCATCGCACCTAAAGAAAAATGGCGTGAAAATCTGTATTCGACCTCGAATTGTTGTTGTGCGCTGTCGGATAGTGTTTGCGAATAGCGAAGGAACAGTCCGCCTGAAATTCGTTTCCCGACTGTCAAACGCAAATCCGATGGTTTGAAATAGCTACCATTTTGACTCGCAGGCTCGATAATAAATTCATCGACACCGAGAGTTTTTTGAGCTATTTGCTCGATATTGTGTGCGAGATATTGTTCGAGTAAATCCTGCGTTCGCTGTTGAAGTGCATCGCGAAAAACTGTGGAATCCGAAATACCGGCAAAAATCCGCAAAATATCTTCCTCGGTGAAATCGGGATTGCTGCTGTATAGTTCGAGTTCGGGCATCGATAATGTCCCTGTTATGTGAAGGAAAATATCTTCCTCACCGATTGTGGTTTTCGCTGTGATATCGAGTTTCGGGTCGACCACATTGATTCGCTTAAAATCTAAGCGACCATTTTCGACAGTGAATGTCTGCCCATATACGAAATATTTTCCGCCATCGATATCGAGCTGTCCCAGTAGCGATAATTTTTCATCGGCGGTTGTAACGAACAATTCGCCATCGATTTTAGCTTCCATATCGCCCTGCATTCCTTTTGTAAGAACCCAGAGATTATCTGTCGAAACCGATATATCGACTGGAATCGGAAGTTTAGTCGGTTCGGGCGATGACGATTCGAGCTGAAGAATATTCCCCTCGACAATTTCTATATTGCCATTGAGATGCATCGGCGGTGAGATGAAATCGAAAGTGCCATTAGGAACGATATAGTATCCCTTTTCGGTCGAATGAAGCGGGAAATTATCGATTTTCCCACCGATATTTATTCTCGGTTGTCCTGCATTATCGAATTCTATCGAACCCGATGCGGACATTTTGCCCGATACGAATTTCTGTCCGAAAATCGACGACAATAATCTTGAAAAAAGACCCGTATTACCGGGCGAAATCGTTTTCGATTCAGCGTTGAATTCGGTCAATTCTATCTTTTGTCCCGAAATTTTCGCTCTAATTTTTATATTATAAAACGGGTCGTCGATTTCACTTATTTTGAATGAACCGCTATCGAGCGATGCCACTCCCGAAAGTTTGGGTGAATTTATTTTGCCATCGGCGAACAAATTGATTATGTATTTCCCAGCAATAGGAGTGATTTCCGATGAAAAATTTTCCACGAATCCTGGTTTCTTGCCATTAGCGGAAAATTCGAGATGCACCGATGGCACGGAATCGCCGAATGCAACCCAGCCATTTAAATTCGCAGCTTCATCGGGACGGCGAGCATAACAATGAACTATATCGAGTGTGTCGCTGTGATATTTTCCCTTCACACTGAACGAACTGAATACGAATTTTTCAATCGAGAATGGTGCGGAATATAAGTCGAACTCGCCGGTGCCTACGAAATTTTCAGGATTCATTTCCCAATCGAAATGTCCCTTAACGATTCCTTCGAGTGAAAATTTTTGCCCGATTAAAAGCGAAAGTTTTTTCAAATTCACGCCATCCATTTTCCCTGCGATTTTCAGCAGCGAATCCGCATAAGCCAAAGTGTCTATTTTGATAATACCATCGAATGCGGAAAAAGATATATTTCGACTGAATATTCCATTATCGAGAGATACGGTTACGGGGGAAATTAGCGAAACATTGCCTGTTTCATCGAGCGTAAGTCCATCGAGCCGCAGCGAAATCGAATCATCGGCGAATAAAATACCTGTGGTTCGCAATCTTCCACGAGGCGAATTCACAATCAATGGTCTGAAAAAATATTTACCCTTGCCTGTGCGCAATATGAGACTTAAACTATCCATAGCCATAGAAAGAACATTTCCGCCGGTGCCGACTACGATGAAATTCCCGATATTCGCATCGAAATCTTTCATCTGACCCTCGATTCTAACTTTATCCAACGATATATTATATCCCGATATATTTTCGCCCCTTAGAGACACAGCGATTCCAGTCGTATTTTTATCGCCGATTATTTTAAAACTTCCACCGATATAACCTGAAATATCGTAATCGTATCCAAGAGCTTTTAGTAAAGTATCTGGCTGCGATGCTCGAATATTACAGTAAAGATGAATTTTCCCCGAATCATCGACTTTCCCACGAAACCAAACTGTATCGTTATCGACAAATGCGAACGATGTATCCATATCAGATGGGAATTCTACGCCCATTCGGTCTATATTTGCGATGAAATTTCCGCCATCGAATTTAATATTGTCGAATTCACCCGCCGATAATTTCGCTCTAATCGATAATTGTCTATCGTCGTCTAAACTTTTACCCAAAATATCGATAGAACCCGAAAGAGAACTATGTGCGATATCGAAAACATTAAGGTCGAAATCTTTTGCATAAGCACTTTGAAAATGATATTCTATCGGGTTTTTGTCTATGAAAAATGTCAAAATCACATCGGAGACATCGGCACCCCATACTTTACCCTGTTTTTCGAATACCTTAACAATTTGAAGTGAATCATTAAATTCAAGATGGGCATTATTCAAAACCATCGGGATACTCCATAATATTCCTTCGATTGAAAAGTCCATTTCGAATGTATTAGTATCTTTCATCGACATTTTCAGATTTCCAGAACCGAATCCCTCGAGAAAATCGATATCGATTAGTTTGCCGATTTCAGTTAAATTTATTTTATCCCCTGAAACTGAAATAAGGTCGAAAGTAGTTTGTGAAATATTAAAATTTTTCATTTCGAGTTTCACTTCGGTAGAATCGAGTTCCACCGATAAATTAACATAGAGCTTATTTTCTGAAAAACCGACTTTTCCTTTTGCAGAATGTATATTCCCTCGAGATGGAATGGCACAGCTAATACTGTCGAGTGTAATTTTTATATCGTCGTTTTCTGCCAGTAATTGTCCGAAAATGTTTGCATTTTTCACTGAAAAATTATCCAATTTGAAATTTCCATCTACGATTTCCAGTTTTTTAATAACGAAATCGGGCAATGAAAATTTATTCTTTTTCGCATTCGATTCGTCGATAGATGCACTTTGGTAATCGATTTGCGGTTTCACAAGCCGAAGTTTAGATACTAAAATCGGTTTATCGAAGGAATATCGGATTTCGAGTGTGTCTATCGATGCCGATAAAGTATCGGTTTTAGATGAATATTCGATAAAAATATCGGTGAATTTGAAATTTCCAGGAGAAAGTTTCGCAGATTTATAGTCGATGTAAAATGGTATATTATAATATCGCAGAACGAGTCTTATCGCTGTTCTTTGAATTTGCGGGGATAGTAAAAATCCCGCTGTTCCCACAATCCAGATTACAAGTAGAACGAGAATTGCCCACAGCACAATATTTCTTATTTTAGTTATAATATTTTTCATTTCGCAGTTTTATTTTCATAAAGTTAGTAATAATATAATAAATATTTAATTAAAAATTCAAATGACAAAATTTTGATTCGAGTGATAAGCCGAATTCAAACTGCAAATGAGAAATTATAGCATATTCCATTTCACAGATTCATAATGGTATGAGAAGTTTCCCCGACCTCGATAAATGTTTCCTACAAAATATACTTTTGAATATTTTAAGCAGGATAAGGTATAAATTGTGGTAATCGTTGTTCAAATACTTTTGATTCTGCAGCGCAACAGGGAATTGCCCTGTTCTTATAGGGCAAGGAAAGTTGTGCGAAGAAAACACCCGAAGGGTGTGCGAAGAAAACACCCGAAGGGCGTGCAATAAAAACACCTTAAAGGCGTGCACGAGCGGTTTTTCTACCGACTCTTTTTGGAAACCAGATTTCCCATTGAGCGACAATCGGGCTGACTATGTAAATCGATGAATATGTTCCAACAATCACACCGATGAAAATTGCTAAAGCGAAATCATAAATAACTGTTCCGCCGAAAAGCAATAGACATAAAATCACTAATAATGTTGTCAAGGATGTGATTATCGTTCTCGAGAAAATCTGATTGAGACTTTTATTTACAAGGTCGTGAGTGGAAAGTCTTCGCATTTTTGTCAGATTTTCACGAATTCTATCGGATACGACAATCGAGTCGTTTATAGAATAACCGACGATAGTCATCAGAGCCGCTACAATCGATAGTGTAATTTCCCTATTCAGTATCGAGAAAATTCCTATCGTGATGAAAGCATCGTGGAACAGAGCGATAACAGATGCTACACCGAATCTGAATTGGAAACGAGCTGTTATGTATATCAGCATAGCTATAAGAGCTAATAGAATAGCCCACATAGCTTTTTCTCTGAGTTCCTGTCCTACTTTTGGCCCGACCTTTTCATTCGACAGAATCTCGATTTTATAGCCATTCTCGGTGGTGAAATGAAGTCTCATCACTTGAATAATTTTTTCAGAGAAATCGGAATACTGTTCATCGAGTTTCATCGGCACTTTAAACATAACCCATGGTTTATCTCTAACCGATTGCACCTCGATTTCATTCCATCCATTTTGCATAAGCAATTGGCGTATTTTGCCGATATCCGGTGTTTGTTCGAATGAAATCTCGAGCACTCGCCCACCGGTAAAGTCGATTCCATAGTTCGGTCCGCCGTGAAGTGCGAGTGATATCGCACCTGCGAAAATCAAAATGCTCGAAAAGATAAAGGCAAAATTTTTATATTTTAAATAGTCCCAGTTTATATTCTTGAAAAATTGCATCGTTCCTCCTCGATTTATTATAAGAGTTTATTCCCCAATTTTATATAGCGATTGTTTCCTTATTAAATTCTGCTACATACCAGTCGAAAATCATTCTGGTTACGATAATAGCGGTATACATCGAGATAAGAATACCGAGCGAAAGCGTAATAGCGAATCCCCGAATAGGACCTGTTCCGAAATAATAAAGCACAATCGCCGCCGCGAGCGTTGTGATATTGGCATCGATAATCGTCAGCATAGCTCGTGAATATCCCGCCTCGATTGCCATTCTAATCGTTCTACCCGCGCGAAGTTCCTCACGAATTCGTTCGTATATAAGCACATTAGCATCCACAGCCATACCTATTGTCAATATAATACCCGCGATGCCTGGTAGTGTCAATGTAGCGTGAAGCAGAGACATTGCCGCCAGAAGAACCACAAGGTTAAGCACAAGAGCGATATCGGCGACAAGTCCAGCAAATTTATAATAAATCAACATAAATAAAATAACGAGAATCAATCCGATAGTCGCAGCAATAACGCCACTTTTAACCGAATCCTCACCGAGAGTTGGACCGACAGTTCTTTCCTCGATAATATTGAGTGGAACAGGAAGTGAACCAGCTTTAAGAACAATTGTGATGACTTTCGCCTCTTCGAGGTCGTTTATTCCTGTAATCATCGCACTGCCATTGCGAATTTTTGTCTGAATAGTAGGAGCGGTATAGACCTTATCGTTAAGAACGATTGCCAGTCTTTTTTTAATATTATAGCCGGTAACTTTTGAAAAGATTTTTGCACCTTTAGAATCGAATGACAAATCGATGACTGGTTTCCCGGCTGTTCTCGGGTCGGAGCTGCTGCCGAAACGCCATCTTGCCGATGTAAGATGGTCTCCTGTCATTTCGATTTTATTTTTTAGAAAATAAAGTTCTTTAACTTTAATACCCTGATAATTTTGAGTATGTGCATCCCAGAAAAATATCGATTTTTTAATTATATTTTTAACTTCGGGAAGTTTAAGCAATCTA
>JAGGZE010000138.1 GCA_021162205.1 bacterium | reverse complement strand
GAGCGACAGCGTATTATATATCTACAAGTTCGATATCGATTTCGCCATCTGGTTCGATATTTTCTGTATTCGAATTCGATGCACCGACTCAAAATTATTTGCCATCATCGATGCTTAATCCCGGCAAGGGATATTGGATATTTATAAATAACTCGGGAACCTTGTGGGTGCCAGGTGAATAATCAAGTAAGAATGTTGCAAAATTAAAAATGTTTTATATTATTAAATCTATATAAATTGTATGAATCTGAAAATTCATAAAAAATGGGAAGCGCCCTTTTAACGCAAAATATAATTGTATAAAATATAAAGCTAAATGGAGGATTAAAATGAGACGGCTTTCTTTGATGGTAATTTTAATACTAATGCTTTCGGCTTTTGCTTGGAGTGCTAAATTTTCCCAACGGCTTACGGAAAAGCTCGAGAATGTTTCACCGAATCAAAGAGTCGATATTATTGTCTGCTTGACTCAACCAGATGGTTGGATTCAAAGGCGAGCGGAACTCGAACAGATGTGCGGCGAGACTCGAAGGCGATATGCTGTGCAATCTATGAAAGATTTTTATTATCGACATGTAACATCGGTTCGAGACCTTGTGTCGAGATTGACACAGGAAAGTAAAGCTACATTTGGCAAGGATTTATGGGGAGCGTTTTCATTTTCCGCGCAGGCTACCGAGGAGGCTATTCTCGAAATCTCGAAACATCCCGATGTGAAATTTATAATGCTCGATGAACCTTTTCCTCACAGGTTTATGTTACCTTACGACCCGGGCGACCCATTCGATAAAATTGCATGGGAAATCGAAAATCCCGCTCCAGCCGATATCAGCAAAACCACTATGTCTAATGCCTGGCAAATAACTCACACATATGTCAATAGTGCCTGGTCCACAGGATATAATGGCGATGGTGTAATAGTTGCGATTATAGATACCGGTGTCGATTATAATCACGGTGATTTAACAGGTGTAATGTGGCATAATCCGGGTGAAACACCGGGCAATAGTGTCGACGATGATGGCAATGGCTATACCGATGATTATTACGGCTATGATTTTTATAACCACGATTCCGACCCGATGGATAATCCATCGGATATACATCATGGAACAATGTGTGCCGGTATGGTTGCCGGTGATGGCACCGGTGGTTGGAGCACCGGTGCGGCTCCTGGTGCAAGAATAATGGCTATTCGCACTGGTGATGGTTCATCGTTTTGCAGTTCCTCGGATGAAATCGATGCGTTTCAATATGCTGTGGACAATGGTGCCGGTGTAGCGAGTATGAGTTATGGCTCTTATCCGAGCAACAATGCGAAAGATTTCTATCGTTATGTAATCGATGGAATATTCGGTGCCGCTGGAATACCTATCACAGTTGCCGCTGGCAATGGAAACGATTCCGGTGGACATTATTCTGTGCCTTTCGATATATCGACACCTGCAGATATTCCACCACCTTGGTATAATGCATCGGTTTCAGACCCTGCCGGTCCTGTCATTGCAGTTGGAGCAACTACAACATCCGATGCTGTCGCAAGTTTTTCATCTTACGGACCTACAGAATGGGATTTCAATAGTAGTTATGTGGGTGGTGCTTGGCACGATTATCCAGCATCGAGCAGATTGATGAAACCCGAAATTGCTGCACCGGGAGAGAATGTCGTTACGACAGTTTACAGCGGTGGATATGGCTACGAATCGGGAACATCTTTTGCCTGTCCATTCACTGCGGGAGTCGTTGCACTTTTGCTCTCTAAAAACAGCGAATTGACACCGAGAGAAATAGATTCTGTTCTCGAGGTTAGTGCAACCGATATCAGTCCTACTGGAAGAGACAATTATTCCGGTGCAGGATTGATAAATGCAGATTCGGCTTTGTCGTTAATATCCGGTAAAGCACTGGCAATCGATTCGACAAAATTCGACGATTCTGGAACTGGCGATAGCGATGCCAATCTCGACCCCGGTGAAACCGGCAATGTTATTATTTATCTCAGGAATGCAGGCTCTACATCGGCGCCCAGTGTTCAAGTTAATATGACATCGGTATCGAATCCACACATAACGATTATCGACGGAAATTCCGCCTATGGAACGATGGCTCCGGGTGAAACAAGAACGAATACTTCCGACCCGATTACGCTTTCGGTTTCATCATCTGCACTATACACAGAATATTGTATGTGTTATCTTACAATAAGCGATGGTGTCGGATATTCTCATCCCGATTCATTTGCATTTCGAGTAGGAACTTATCCTACTCAAGCGATTTGGCACGATACACTGGCAACCTTGAGAATTCCCATAACTAATTTCTCTATTATTGGCTATTTCGGTGGTTTGTATTGGCCATGGCCCTCTGACAGCTCGAACAATCTTTATATTTCGTATTCGATGGTCGGTAAAAATATAAATTATGTCGCCGATGGCGGTGAAGATTTTTGGCCCATAGACTCTATATGGGAATATGACCCAGGCGGTATGGCCGATAAGCAGACTTCGACATCGTTCATCGATACTATAAACGATTATTCGATTACTCAATATACATATCAATGGCGTTCCGCTCCAAATCAAGATTTTATAATATTATATTATAAGGTTTTTAATAGGACAGCATCTACAATCAGCGGTGCAAGGTGTGGTTTCTATGCCGATTTCGATGTTCCACCTTACGATACGAATTATGCTGCTGCCGACGATGTAAATGAATGGGCTTATATCTATCATTCGACATCTGGTCCCTATGCTGGAATCGTCGCACTCGATGGCTATGACCGTTCGAGTGTTGTCGATAATCCCCAATATGTATATGGCGATACAGTAGGTATGGGTTGGACCGATACGGTAAAATGGCGATTTCTCGATGGCACTTACAATTTTGCATCGGGAGCAACTGCTAAGGATTGGTCGGTAATTTTATCATTCGGACCATACAGTATACCCGCTGGCAGTTTCATCACATATTCCGCAGCGATTGTTATGGGCTCCGACCTATCGGATTTCCAGACCAATGCTAATCAGGCGAAAACAATTTATTCATCTACCGCTCTTCACACAGATGAAACTCAAAAAGTTCCCGATGATATTGCATTATTCGGAGCGTATCCGAACCCATTCAACAGCGCAACCGAAATCAATTACGCTCTCACAGAACCTGGAAATGTGAAACTCGATATAATCGATATAAATGGAAAAGTCGTGAGAACTATCGATAGTGGCTTGCGAAAAACTAAACTATATACTGTCAAATGGAATGGCTGCGATTATTCTGGGAAAACGATGCCATCGGGATTATATTTCGCAAGATTGCAGTCCGAAAAAACATTGCTTGTGAGAAAACTTATGCTTACAAAATAACAGGCGTTCGCCTGTCTTTTGTGCGTTGCGTTCCTTCCCCGATTAAAAATCGGGGAATTCATTGCAACGCCTGCTCAATAAATAACTTTTGAAATTTCTGGG
>JAGGZE010000038.1 GCA_021162205.1 bacterium | reverse complement strand
ATTTCTCCGGCGGTTTAAAACCTTTGTGAATATATCCGCAGTTGCTGCATCGCCAATAGACCTCGCCATCCTTGATAAAAACAGTGCCATCCTCGATATTTTTCAGCAGAGCGAGGAATCGTTTTTCGTGCTGTTTTTCCGCGATTGCAATACTGCGAAATACTTGAGCGATTTCGGAAAATCCCTCCTCTTCGGCAATTTTTGCGAATTCCGGATACATCTCGGTCCATTCGAAATGTTCGCCGGCGGCAGATGCTTTAAGATTTTCAGCTGTTATGCCGATGATGCCCGCCGGGAATGAAGCCGCAATATCTGCTTCGCCACCTTCGAGAAATTTGAACAGCCGCTTGGCATGTTCCTTCTCGTTGAGAGCAGTCTCCTTAAAAATATTCGCTATCTGCACATATCCATCTTTCTTTGCCTGCGATGCGAAATAATCGTATCGGTTGCGTGCTTGCGATTCGCCTGCGAATGCGGTCAGCAGATTCTTCTCGGTCTGTGTTCCCTTTATGGTTGCCATAATAAAACCTCCAATTAAAATTTTATCTCGTCATTTTCCACAAATGATGGATATTGCAATATTCTCGTGCCATTTCGATATCGTTCGCTTTGCAGTCGGCGAATACAACCTCGGGAACATTGCCGGGTCCGAGGAATTTTCGCTCGACAATGCCATCTTTCCTCACGATTTCGAGCCATTCTATGTAATGGTCATCTGCCATCGGATGTGGAATCGAGCCGACTTTAACCCTGAGTCCACCATCGAAATCCTCGAGCACGGGAACATGTTTTTCAGTTTTCCAGTCGGCGGTTTGTTCGGTCATTAAATTCATCGGCTGCCCGCAGCAGACGAGTTCACCTTTTCCGCCGTGCAATACTTCGACTATATTGCCACAGATTTCGCACTTATAGATTTGCATTTTCTCAGTCATTTTTAACTCTCCTTGTAAAAATTTACCTATTCAACTTCTTATGGCATAGCCACCAATCGAAGCATTCGATTTCTCCATTTTCAGCCGATTCGAGACGCTCTTTTGCATCTTCCTCACTGCTTGCTGGTGGAATAATCACATCCTCGCCTACTATTTCGTTATTGGGCCAATTCGCCGGCATAGCGACATTGTTCTCATCCGATATCTGCAGCGCTTTTACCGCACGGACGATTTCGTCCATATTTCTGCCGAGTTCCTGCGGATAGTAAATCATAGCGCGGATTACTCCTTTCGGGTCGACGATAAAAACCGCACGAACCGTGTTTGTTCCCTTGGCGGGATGAATCAATCCGAGTTCCGCAGATACTTTTCCGATATCATCCGCTATCACGGGAAATTCGATTTCGACATCCAGATTTTCTTTAATCCACTGCACCCACTTTATGTGAGAGAAAACCTGGTCGATGGAAAGACCGATAAGTCCGCAATCGAGTTCTTTGAACTGCTCGTATCTTTTCTGGAATGCCACAAACTCTGTTGTGCAAACAGGTGTGAAATCCGCTGGATGGCTAAACAGAACAAACCATTTCCCCGCAAAATCATCTGGCAATTTCATTATGCCGTGAGTTGTTTGAACCGTCAGCTCGGGGAATTTTTCTCCAATCAATGGCATACCTTTTTCCTCAGTCATTTTATACCTCCTCGTTCGTGTTCAACGGTGTATATGTTCTTGTTGCAAGGTCCTTATCTAGCATAAATAAACCCGACTTATTGTCGCCGACAAGTTTTAGTTTATCTATAATTTCCCTGTCGTTTTCCTCCTCTTCGATTTGTTCATCCACATACCATTGAAGGAAATTGAATGTCGCTCTATCCTTCGACTCCTCTGCTATATCTACGAGGTCGTTTATGCACTTTGTTATATGCTGTTCATGTTTCAATGTTTCCTCATAGACATTCAGCGGTGAATTCCACTTGTAAGGCGTTTCCGCAATTGGTAGAAGTTTAATATTTGCTCCTTGCGAAAGCAAATAATTATAGAATTTCATCCCGTGGTCCACCTCTTCCTTGTATTGAACCATCATCCAGTTCGCAAAACCTTTTAAACCGATGGAATCGAAATAAGCCGACATCGACAAATAGAGATACGCCGAAAAGAATTCCTCATTTATCTGTTTGTTCAGGGCTTCTATCATATTTTCGTTCAACATAATATGTCTCCTTCTTGTTTTAAACTTTAAAAATATTTTTTCCTGTGCGAATAATATCCCGATGCTAAACTATTCAAACCCGTTCCAATGCTAGTTTATAAAATCTCGGCGAGTGGTTAGTTACTCGTTAGTCCATTATGTCTTTTGATTATCTCATTCGCCAATCGTTCGAGTTTTTTGAAAGCGTCTCCATCGGGGCATCCTTTTACAATGACCGGCTCGATAATTTCGGGTTTTACATTCGTCAATAATCCCGCGAGTTGCTCGACCGCTCTGCCTCCCCATCCGAACGAACCGATAATAGACACGAATCTTGTTTTTGGTCGCAGAGCATTGAATAAAAATGTTGCATAAACCGCCGCAGGATGAGCGCCTGCAAGCACGGTCGGTGTTCCCACGACAACTGTTGCCGCATCGACTAATGCCATCGCGAGTTCGCCTGTATCGGTATATGGGATATTAAATGGCTTAACATAAATCCCGCTATCTATAAGCATTTCGACCAATCTATCCACTAAAATCTGTGTGCTGCCGTGCATCGAGACATACGGGATTATAACCTCGTTTTTGACATCGTCGGAAGTCCAGTCTTTGTAAGCATCGATGATGAATTTGGGCTCGTTGTAAAGCGGACCGTGGCTCGGTGCGATTATTTTTATATCGAGATTTTCGATTTTTTTCACATTATTCGCAACAGTTTTGCGGAATGGCATCATAATCTCGGCATAATATCGTTTCGCCCCGATATAGACTGCGCCTTTATCCTCGACATACATGTCGCTCGTTGCGAGATGCGAACCGAAAAAGTCGCAGGTGAATAGAATTTTATCCTCGGGAATATAAGTAGTCATCGTCTCGGGCCAATGCACCCATGGCGTCATTATGAATTGCAGAGTTTTATCGCCGAGTGAAATTGTATCGTTATCGCCTATCTCGATGAATTTATCCTCGGGAATATGAAGATGAATCATCAGCAGATTTTTGCATTTTGCATTCGTTACGACCTTTGCCATCGGGAATTTGTCGAGAACGAATGGCAATCCACCTGAATGGTCTTGCTCGGCATGATTTGCGATAACATAATCGATTTTATCCACATCGAGCGATGACAGGTTTTTCAAAAGTTCATCGATTTTTGTCGGGTCGACAGTATCGATTAGCGCAGTTTTCTCCGAGCCCTCGATTAGATATGAATTATAACTCGTGCCATCGGGAAGTGGAATCAGTTCGTCGAAAATTCTTCTGTCCCAATCGATTGTTCCGACGGAAAATATTTTTGGTTTAATTTGTCTTATGGACATTTTTATACTCCCTTCAAAATACGCTTTATATCATCCTCGGGTTCGCCTATCAAATGCAAATCCCATTTATCTTGTAAGACTTTTAATATGTCGTCATTGACCCAGGCAGGAAGAATTGGACCAATATATATACCCTTAATTCCAAGTGCAAACAAACTCCACAAAATTGCGACCGCTTTTTGTTCCATCCAGCTCAGAACCAATGTTAATGGCAATTCATTTACACTAACATCGAACAATTCGGCAAGTGCTTGTGCAATTTCCACCGCCACGATAGAGTCGTTGCATTGTCCGAGGTCAATCAACCGCGGAATTCCATCGATATCGCCGAGGTCGAGGTCATTGAATCTAAATTTTCCGCAGGCAAGTGTCAGAATAATGGTGTCCTTGGGCAATTTTTCCACAAATTGACGATAATACGAGGCGCTCTTTCTCAGCGGTGCATCGCATCCCCCTACGAGAAAGAAATGGCGAATTTTTCCCGCTTCAACCAGAGATTTTATCTTATCCGCAAGCGATAGAACAACCGATTTTGAAAAACCAGTGGTTAAAACCACATCGCCATTCTCATCTGGAAGTTCCGGCAGCGATTTCGCTTTCTCTACAACAGAAGTATAGTCGTATCCGTCGATATGGGTAACATTCGGCAGGCGAGCGGGACCTGTCGTGAACATTCTATCGCGATAATTGTCGCTGGGAATAAGCACACAGTTAGATGTTCCCAATATAGCTACAGGATATTGTGAGAACAGTTTTTTCTGGTCCCACCATGCCTTGCCAAGATTGCCAACAAGATGTTTATATTTTTTTAAAGCAGGATAACCGTGAGCGGGCAAAAGCTCCGAATGGGTATAAATATTTATTCCAGTTCCCTCGGTCTGTTTCAATAATTCTCCGAGTGCTTTCAATCCGTGCCCTGTAACGATAATGCCTTTACCCTTCATTGTTCCAGTTCGCACCTGAGTTGGTTGCGGTTCGCCATAGGTTTCTATGTGAGCTTTTTTGAGCAATCTCATAGTGCGGATATTCATTTCACCAGCTTCCACAGCCATTTGAACCAGCGATTCCGCATCGAAATTCACATTCGTAAATGTGGCGTAAAAAACTCTTTCGAGAAATGCATCTATCTCAGGGTCACTATATCCGAGTTCTCTCGCATGATATAAGTATGCCGACATACCCCTTGTCGCGAGAAGAACATTATCTTGGAGACGAGCAACAGTGGGTTCTTTACCGCATACTCCCTTAACAGTGCATCCCGTTCCGCCGACAGTCTGCGAACATTGGTAGCAAAACATTTTTAGCCCTTTATTTTCAGCCATAATTAAATCTCCTCGAAATTTGTTTTTGATACTCCACATATCGGACAGACCCAATCGTCCGGAATTTTTTCGAATGGTGTTCCCGGTTCGATTCCCGAATCGGGGTCGCCTTTTTCAGGGTCGTAGATATAGCCGCATACTGTGCAACGATATTTTTTCATTTTATCCTCCTGGTGAATATTTTTGGTTTCTTCTGAAATATATGTCGGAGCAGTCTTTGGAGCTTTGCCACCCTTGATTTTGTGATAATAAGCGTAAGTCATCGGTTCAGCATCGGATAAAATATCGGCATCGACAACTTTACCGATAAAAAGCGTGTGTGTCCCGACATCGAGCGAATCGATGACTTCGCATTCGAGATAGCCGATTGTGTTTTCCATAACGAGCGGTGCGCCTGTGCTCCCCTGCTTGTAATTCATGTCCTCGAATTTATTAAAATCCTTGCCGGACTTGAAACCAAAATGCCCGATGAGTTTCATATCGGCATCGACCGAAAGGAGCGAAACCGAAAATACTTTACTCTTTTCGATAAACTCGTGCGTCAGATTCTGCTTATTGATACTCACAGCGATAATCGGTGGCTCCGATGTTATCTGGAAAACCGTATTGGCGATTTGTCCATTAAGTTTCTCACCATCGAGCGAACAGACCACATACATTCCATAGGATAGTTTCCATAGTGTTTTCTGGTTCATTATTCTACCTCCTTTTTTAGTTCTTTCGTCGCACATTTTGGACATAATCCATAGAAATATGCTTTTATGTTTTCAATTTTGTATCCTTTTTTCTTAACGATATTTATAATTGGGCAAATATTGACAAATTCCTGTTCTATATCATAGATATTACCGCATTTTCGGCAGATGAAATGATGATGTGGTTTCGTATTCCAATCATACCTTGCACTCGAACCGATAATAATTTTCTGAATTTTTCCAAGTTCTTCGAGTAAATCTAAAGTAGAATAAATAGTTGCTTTCGATATTGTCCAATATTTCTTTTTTATCGCATTATATATTTCATCGGCAGTCGGATGGTTTTTATTATCGATTAAATATTCGAGAATTTCTATCCGTGTATGTGTAAGCTTTATATTATTAGTTTTTAGAGAGGTTATTAT
>JAGGZE010000027.1 GCA_021162205.1 bacterium | reverse complement strand
TCGCTGGGAAAAGTCAATCGCCGAACTATACCGACCCGTGGACAGGTTTCCCCGACAATTGTCCAGGCAATGATAATATTCTTGTGGTTCGAGTGGATAAATATGGCGATACAATCTGGACAAAATCTTATGGCGGATACAATTATGATAGAAGCTGGTGCATAAGAACAATTCCCGGCAGCAGCGATTTTTTCCTTGTCGGTCCGACAGCGAGTTACGGCCCCGATATGCCATCCGACGACTATGAAAATATTTGGATTATCAGAATCGATTCGGTTGGAAATATTGTCAACCAAAATTATTGGTCCGACGATACTCGCGATGGGCACACCGATGTTCGCTGGTTCTGCCCGACACCCGATAACGGAATAGTTTTAGTCGGCGATATCGACGACCACGATACAACTTATGTCGTCGAGAGTGATACTATCACTCGAAGAATTTGCAAAATGGTAATCGTAAAAACAGATAGTATGTGCAACATTCTTTGGTCGAAAGTTATCGACAGGGGATATTTTCATTACTGCCGCAGTGTTTGCCCGTATTACGGCGGTGGATATCTCGCTTTGACTTATGACCAAGACCCATCGCAGACCTGGATGCTCCTTTTCGATGAAGATGGCGACACTGTTTGGACAAAATATGTCGGTCTCGATTCCACAGGCACAGTATATGCGAATTATAGAATGGTTATTCAGGCACCCGACAGTGGATTTTACATCGCAGGTTCTGGTGGAGGTGCAGCGAGAATTTTACACACAGACAAAAACATGAATAAAATCTGGGAAGCGGTATACGATGCGGGTTCATATACAGAGCTTTTAAATTCCTGCATAATAACATCCGACAGCGGTTGTTTTGCCGCAGGACAAAGTTATTCTCATTATCCAACTTCGTATTCCGATATCTATGCGTTTCGTATAGATAGAGATGGAAACGATTGTGCAGGCATCGATGAAAAAATAGTATCGAAACCCGATGCAATCGATATTTCCGCTTATCCTAATCCATTCAATTCATCTGTCTCCATCACCGCACCTGCGGGAACGGAGATAAAAATATTCGATTTGCGTGGGACACTTCGACTACTTTCAGTGCCCGATGCACCCCTGTCATTGGGCGAAACCGAAATGACAAACACCCGCACATTCATCTGGCATCCCGATAAATCAATCGCATCGGGGATATATTTTGTGCGGGCATCGATAGAGGGACAAACAATTGTAAAACGAATCATATATCTCAAATAGGAACGCAATCATAAATAAAAACAGGCATTGTCTGGAACCTTCGGTTCTCTTTAATGGCGACTTTTCTACCGACAAAGTCGGAATTCATTGCCGCCGAGAGATTTTGGTTGAGCAGGTGCAACACAATCTGAACCACGATTACACAGATTTTTCGGATTAGCAGGATTCAGATAGCTCATAATCCCGCTGAATCCATAAAAATACCCGAAGGGGTGAGCCGTTCGGCTTTTTTTAATGGTGACTTTTTTCTTAATCCCGATGTAATCGGGACTTTTCACCAGAGCGAAATTCCCTGTTGCACCAGAAATTTTGATATGGTTATTTATTAATCAGGCGTTGCAATGAATGATTGCTTTGCAATCAGAAAAGCAACGCACAAAAAACAGGCGAATGCCTGTGGAACGAATTATTTATCTTAAATAAATTTAAGCGACAGCAAAAGCGGTATAGAAAAACAGCGAAGCACCTATGTTCTCAATGCGGTAGGAATTAGAAATATATTCACTCGACATCATTTCGATATTCGATTGAACAAAATTCTTGCCAATTTAGAATCGGAGATTATTTTCATTACGAGGTGATTTCAATGTCGTATCTTGTTTTAGCACGGAAATGGCGACCGCAAACATTCGATGATGTCGTCGGGCAGGAACATATAACACGCACACTCGAGCGAGCTATCAATAAGAATAGAATCGCTCACGCATATCTTTTCACTGGACCGCGCGGTATCGGCAAAACCACGACTGCGCGCATTCTCGCTAAGGCGTTAAACTGCCTCGATTCAGATAAACCGACATCTCATCCCTGCAATAAGTGTATATCCTGTATCGAAATAACCGATGGTCGTTCGACCGATGTTCTCGAAATCGATGGTGCATCGCATCGCGGTATCGACGATGCACGCGAGTTGCAGACCAATATCCAGTATGCCACATCGGGACGATACAAGGTGATTATCATCGACGAGGTTCATATGCTTACCAAAGAGGCGTTCAATTCGCTTTTGAAAACACTCGAGGAACCGCCTGCTAATGTGGTGTTTGTTTTCGCGACAACCGAACCCGACCAGGTTCCACTGACAATAATCTCGCGCTGCCAACGATTCGATTTCCGACGAGTATCGCCGAAACTCATATCTCGACATATTAGGAAAATTGCAAAAAATGAAAATTTCGATATAACAGACGATGCTGCGGATTTCATCGCTATACGAGCCGATGGCGCTGTTCGCGATTCACTTTCGATGCTCGACCAGATTTTTGCATCCGAACCCGAACAAATCGATGTCGAACTCGTAATGAGTCTTCTTGGAGTCGTGCCGGTGCAATCATTTCAGAGAATCGCCGAATCGGTCGGGTCGAAAGACCCATCGCTTGCATTGACCGAACTTGCGGATTTGCTCGAACACGGTATCGACCCATTGCAAATCGGTAAAGGACTCGTGGAACATTTTCGCAATGCACTTATCGCGAAATCGAATGCGATGGATAAAGATTATCCCAACTACGAATTGTATGCGAAAATAGCATCGGCGAGGTCGCTGCAGGATTTACTCAGAATTATGCGGGTTTTAACCGATTCCTACAATCGAATGAGGCGAAGCGATACTCCGAGATATATTATGGAGGAAACATCGATTTATCTCGCACTCATCGACGATGTGGTCGATGTATCGCAGCTAATTCAAACTGTTCGGTCGGGTGATTTCGATACACCTGTTCATCGAGAAAAAGTTTCGCAATCGCAAAAACCTGCACCGCAAGTATCGAAACGAGCCGCACCTATCTCGCAAACCGATGAACAAAAGGGAATTTTCAATTCGCAGAAACCGAATATTGAAAAGCAGCGAAGCGCCTCGATTCCCGATGAATCGAGCGATGAAGAAAAATTGCCCGATGACCCGAAGGAACGATTTTTAACTGTTTTAATGTCTATGCACAAGGCAATGGCTGGACTTTTGAAACATATAGAAATTATACTCGACGACCGGCGAGTTTTGCTAAAATTTCCCGAATCGATGGAAACAGTTCGCGAAGAACTTATGGTGAATTCCGAGCAATTCAAACTTCTCAAACAATCTGCCTGGAAAGCATTCGGTCCCGATGTTGAAATCGACCTTGTGCGTGAAAAAAATGTTCCCCAGAAAAAACCATTGAATAAGGAAAATTCTAATATTCCAGAACAGGTCGAGGAAATTTTAAATATATTCGATGCAAAATTAGAAGGATAACCCAAGAAAACGAGGTCGACATGTTCGGTAAAGATTTTATGAAAAAGCTTCAGCAGGCGCAGGAAGCATTTGGTCATCTCGATGAAAAAGCCGCATCTATCGAGGTCGAATATTCCGCAGGCGGTGGAATGGTTTCTGTCGTGATGAATGGGAAAAAGGAAATCATAGATTTAAAAATATTACCCGATGTCGTGGACCCGAACGATGTCGAAATGCTGCAGGACTTGATTATCGCTGCGATTCGCGGGGCATCGGAGAAAGCCGACGATGAAATAAAATCGCAAATGAGCGAAATTACAGGCGAACTCGGAATCGACATACCCAATATGCCGACTGGATAAAATTGCGAAGTCGATAAAACAAAGAAGGTTGGGAAAGTGAGGGGAATAAGGGCGAAAAACAACCAAAGGTTGGGAGCGTACTTATGGCGGAAGCGATAATGATTGGGGCGAATTCGTCGCACAGACAACCGACGGTGGATATATCGCCGCAGGATACACAACATCCTTCGGAGCAGGCGATTATGATTTCTATCTTATCAAAACTGACTCGCTCAGCTTTTCAGCGATAGAAGAATCTGCTGTGCAAAAGCCCGTTGCCCTCACTCTTAGCGCGTTCCCGAATCCGTTCAATTCATCGGTGAGAATTTCCCTCACCTTCATTCCCGTGAAAACGGGAATCAAGAAATCGATATATTCGACATCGACGGGCGGATGGTGGGGGATTTATCCTTAGGGTCGAATTCCAAACCCGCCCGCGCGGGAGGGTCACGAATCCTCCCATACGAAATCGTTTGGCAACCCGACAAATTCCTCGGTTCCGGAATCTATCTCGTGCATGTGATGGTCGGGGATAGTGAATCGACGAAACGCATCGTATATTTGAGGTGAAAATAAAAGATGAAATTTGTTTTTGTAATAAGTCTTATATTTGCATCGCTTCTTTTCGCGAGTTCTCCGATTACGGTTTTCAGCGATAGTGTGGCTGGTGCATTTAATACGAATTGGAAAAATCTTTCCGAATGGTTTTTGAAGGGCAGTCCGCCGACTTATGAAAGCCAAATAAACGCAATAGATTCCGCGATCGGCGACTGGCACTTGCGTCCGGACAGCGGATATTTTCGAATGGCGATAGGGCAGTCTTTTGCAAGAATGATTTTCCCCGATTCGTTTCCATGGACGCTCGACGATTGGAATTTCAATGCAATCGGCATGGATTCTCTACTGAATGGAATCGACCCCGACCGACAGATGAAGATAATATTTCATCTTCTCGGTTATCCGAAATGGCTTATGTTGCCTGAAGATACTATCCATGCGACGCCCTGGTCGGGATGGTTTGTCGGCGACACGAAACTACCGATATTCGCAGGCTCGAACGACAGCGGTCTCGTTTTGTATAGCCAGCTTATTGCGGCGTTTTGCAATCATTACGATAGCATGGGAATCGATTTTTCGATGACGG
>JAGGZE010000031.1 GCA_021162205.1 bacterium | reverse complement strand
TTTTCAATATTTTAATAAGTTAATATATACAATTATTTAGAAAAAGTATATGAGGGGGATAATGAAACTTCGAATCGGTAATTTCGATTGTATTCGAGAAGCTATCGATATTTGCCGCACAGAAGCAATAATATCTGAATAATTATGAATAGTAAGCCAAAAGGCGGATTTTCAAAGGATTTTATCGAACGGGTTATCGAATCGGCAGATGTAGTCAGCATCATCGGACGATATACATCCCTGAAAAAAGCGGGTAAAAATTTCAAGGGACTTTGCCCATTTCACAAGGAAAAAACACCGAGTTTTTCAGTGGACCCCGACCGCGGACTTTTTTACTGTTTCGGATGCGGCAAGGGCGGAAATGTAGTATCGTTTGTGATGGAAAAAGAGGGATTGTCATTTCCCGAAGCAATCGAATTTCTCGCAAAAGAATCTGGCATACCTATTCCCCAGCGACGAGTTATGTCATCGGCGAATGAGGCATTGCAAAATGCTGTCGAGACCGCTTATGAATTCTATCGTAAAAGTCTTCAATCGGTATCGGGAAAACAGGGTATCGAATATCTTAGCGGTCGTGGTATCGATTCTAAATTCGCAAAAAAATTCGGTTTTGGATGGGCACCATTCAAATGGGATTCATTAGCATCGTATATCAAAAGGAAAAATCTCGGGGGAAAGGCATTTTTGAAAACCGGACTTTTAATTCAAAAACAGGGAAAAAATAGTCTCTACGACAGATTTCGCGGCGGTATAATAATTCCGATACGCAACAGTGCTGAAAGATTAGTGGGTTTTGCACTGCGTTCTCTTCCCGATAAATCTAAAACGGATGAGGATAAGGATAGACCGAAATATATAAATAGTCCCGAATCTTCGATTTATCACAAAAGCGATGTTCTATTCGGTCTCGATAAAGCTCGCAAACATATTCGCAAAATGGGTTATGCGATTCTTGTCGAGGGATATTTCGATGTCCTTTCGCTTTGGTCGGCAGGTTTCGAGAATACAGTTGCATCGTGTGGGACATCATTCACGAGAGGTCATGCGAATTTACTCGCTCGTTTCACCGATACGGTCGTGGTCTTTTACGATGGTGACGATGCTGGACTGAAAGCGACATACCGTGCAACCGAACCGCTTTTGCGACAGGAACTGATTGTGAAAATAGCTCGTCCACCAGAGAAACTCGACCCCGACGATGTCGCAAGGCAATGGAAACAGGAAAAGACCGCCGAACTTATCGAAAATGCACAGGATTGGCTCGATTTCTCATCGAAAGTCGCACGGGAAAATGGGCTTTTAGATAGTGTCGAGGGCAAATTCAGATTCGCAGATAGAATCGCACCATACATAATCGCATTGGGAAAAGGTTTGCTCGGTTCGTTGTATCGAAAAAAACTCGCTCAATTGCTCGATGTATCCGAGAATCAGATTTCAGGGCGAATTACAAAAATATCTCGAAAAATTGGCAAAACTCGAATCGAAGAAGAAAATCTCGATGGTTCGCGAGAAGATGAACTTCCCCAAGATGCTCGTATCGAACTCGATTTAATTGCTCGAGTTATCTCGAATCCTATGCTTGTAAAATTTGTCTATGATACCGATATTATCGTATTATATAAAGGTGTTATGGAGCAAATTAACTCGATTGTCGAAGAGAAAGGCGAATGTTCACCGGGAATGTTGGCAGAATATCTCGAACCGAGAGCTGTGAGTTATATTACAAAGGCGATATTAAATTTTTCCGAAATGCCATCGCAGGCAGATATCGATGAACTTATTCAAACTATTAAAAGAATGAATATAGATAAAGATATAATAAACTTACGCAACCTGTTAAGTTTTGCTCAAGAAAAAAACGATAAGAAAAAAATAAATGAAATATTAAAAAAAATGTCTAAATTGAAACGAGAGAAAATCGAATTATCGAATATATAATTTGGAGGAAATCTATGATAAACGAAGAAAAATTAGCGATTCTTGAAAAGTTTGTGGATGAACTCGGGAATAAACAAAGTATTACGATGAATAAAATTCAGAAAATGATGAAATCTCAAAAGATTACCGCCAAAATCGAATACGATGAAGTTTCCGATTATCTCGCAGCACTCGGTGTTACTGTGATTGGTGAATCGAAAAAAATCAAGCATAATAATCCGCTTTCGATGTATTTTAAGGATATCGGCGATGTTGAAATTCTCGGTAAAGAAAGAGAACTCGAAATCGCCTATAAAATGCGAAATAATATTAAAGAATTACAAGAACTGGTTCCATCTTTGACATTGTCGATAAAGAAATTTTTACTAACCGGTGTTCGACTTGAAAAAGGCGAGATACCGATAGACGATTTTTCGATTTTATCTTTTCGTCCAGACGATATAACACCGACCGAACATCGAATGGATATTATTCTTGCGATGACAAGAATCGAAACACATTATAAAAAAGTTATCAATCTCATTCATTCGAGTAAAAAAGCGAGTATCGGCGAAAGAACATACTGGGATAGGAAATCGTTGGTATATTCGAGTATTAGAAATGAAATATTTAGCATCAATCCGTCGATGAAAATACTCGAGGGAATTTTGCCGATATTTAACAAGCTCACCGAATATTGGTCTAAAACGAGGAATCGTTTGGATAATTTCCTAAAACTTGCTGAAATAAGCGAGCAAGATGCCGAGAAAATATTTAAGGCAGATGAAACAGAAAGAAAAAAGCTATCAAGAAAATTCAAATTTAGCGATGAAGCATTAGCTGGTGTAATTAAAGAATATCGAAAATACAATCATGTAAAAAATCGAATAGATGAGATAAGTATTATTCCTCCATCGATTTTATTGGAAAGGATTTTAAGAATTCCCGACCTTTTAAGTGAATATGAAAAAGGACGAGAACAGCTTGTCGAAGCGAATGTCAGACTTGTAGTTAATATAGCGAGGAATTATATGAATCAGGGTGTGGATTTTTTAGATTTGATTCAGGAAGGCAATCACGCATTACTTAAAGCTGTCGAGCGTTTCGACCCCGATAAAGGATTTAAGCTGGCCACCTATGCAATTTGGTGGATTCGGCAGTCGATGATTCGAACACTCGCAGAACAGGGACAAGTTGTAAGACTTCCAGCTTATTTAATTCAATGGGCAAGAAAATATTCGAGAATTTATCAACAACTATCACAACAATTCGGGCACGAACCGACTAATGCCGAAATTTCAAAGGAGCTCGATGCAGATGAAAAGGAGGTCGAGGAATTGCTTCAATCACTACAATCGCAAGTATCTCTCGATAAAAAAATCGGTCACGATGAAAGTTCTCGCACTTTAGGTGAGATTATCGAGGATGAAAAATCCGAGACGCCATCGCTTATAGCAACGCTTGCAATTCTTCAGCAGGAGGTTCAAAGTATATTGGCATCGCTTTCGTCGCGTGAGGCGCAGGTGATTTCATTGCGTTTCGGTCTCGATGATAATTTCCCGCGGACTCTCGAGGAAATCGGGCAGGAATTCGGACTTTCGCGGGAAAGAATTCGTCAAATCGAAACGCGAGCATTGGCAAAACTTCGACATCCAACAAGATTGCGAATTCTCGAAACATTTTTGAAGGAATAAAACCGTTTTTACTGTAAATCGACACTAATCATAATGGAAGGAGTGAACAATGGCAGAAATATCTATATCTATCGGTGGCGGAAAAAAAATCGACCCAAAATACGACATAGCGATTATCGGTGCGGGTTCCGCCGGACTCACCGCCGCATTATATGCTGGAAGAGCGAGAGTAAATCATATCTTAATCGAGAAAACTCCGATTCCAGGTGGACAAATTGTGAATACTGAAAAAGTGGAAAATTATCCCGGTTTTCCCGAACCCGTTGGTGGTTTCGAGCTTGTGGATTATTTTCGCAAGCAGGCAGAAAAATTCGAGGCGAATATCATTACCGCCAATGTGAACCGATTGACCAAAAATCGTAATGGATTTTCGATTGAAACCGACGAGGGCAATATATTGGCAAAAGCAGTGGTAATCGCATCGGGAGCATCGCCGAGAAAAATCGGTATCGATGGCGAGGGAAAATTTATCGGTCGTGGAATTTCATTCTGTGCAACATGCGATGCCGCATTATATAAGGGCAAAACAGTCGCCGTTATCGGTGGAGGCGATGCCGCTATCGAGGAAGCGATGTTTTTGACAAAATTTGCACAAAAAGTATATATAATCCATCGACGAGATGAACTTCGCGCGACAAAAATTCTTCAGGAACGAGCTTTTGCAAACGAGAAAATCGAATTCGTCTTATCCTATGTGCCGCAGGAAGTTTTGGGAGATGAATTTGTCGAAGGAATTAAAATACTATCTCGCAAGGATAATTCGATTAAAGTGCTTAAAGTGGATGGCATTTTTGTCTATATCGGCATAATCCCGAACACCGATTTTATCGAAATCGATGAAATAAAATTCGATGACCGTGGTTTTATCATAACCGATACCGAAATGCGAACGAATATCGATGGTGTTTTTGCAGCAGGCGATGTTCGTTCAAAGTTTTTGCGACAGGTTTCCACTGCGGTCGGCGATGGAGCTACCGCAGAATTTGCCGCTGAAAAATTCATCGAATAATTCGGCATTTATTAAATGGTTATTGGATTAGAAATTTTATGAGAAGAACTTCATCGCCCGATTTGACAAAACCGATATATTCTCCATTGTTAACCGGGTTGCCTTGTTGGTCTTGTCCATTCCATTTTAGGTCGTATTTTCCGCGGGACAGCATTCCCTCGAATAGCACTTTAACAATTTTACCGTTTTTTTCAAAAACACCCGCTTTAACAATTTCACTTTTATCCAATGCAAATTTGAGTTTATGTTCATCTGCATCACTTTCTAAACTTATTAGTTTTTCGAGATTAGATTTTATTTTTCTTGCATACTTTTCAGGTTTATCACCAGCTTTACCAAGATAAAGTGTATAGTAGAAAAATGCAGGGATATAATGTTCCAGTTGATAATAGGCATCGGCGAGACCGAGATTGACCTGTGCATTGTCTATTTTCTGTCCAGCTTGACGATACCAGTTAAGAGCCGAATTCCAATCGCTATCGAGTTCGGCAAGTTTCCCCATACCCCAATATCCACCCCAGAATTCCGAATGAGTCAACGACTTTTTAAATTCAGCACTCGCTATATCGGTGTTTCCATTATCGAGACGCATTTTGCCAAGTCGAAAGTGAAGTTCTGCATAATGCGAGTCCTCGGGCGGACATCTATCGAAAAATTCCATAGCCGATTTTTCATCGCCCTTGCGAATGTATATATCGCCGAGATAACCCCATAAATCCGACATCGATTTATCTAATTGAAGTGCCTTTCGCATAAAGACTTCCGCACGATAATAATCCTCGAGACCGAGATAGGCGAGTCCGAGTCCTCGATATGCTCGAGCGTTTTGCGGGTCGAACCCGACACCCTTACGGAACATCTTAGAAGCAGCACGATAATCGGCTCTATCTAAAAGCACATATCCCTGACGAATGAATCCAGCCGATGGCGATTCGCCAGTTTTCATCTGTGATGCGCATCCACCTAAAAAAAGTGAACTCACAAGAAGAATTAGAAATAATGTTCTTATCTTATAAGCCATGCTTTTGTAATGGTTATTGGATGATTGCTAATACTCACGAAATATACTCCCGATGGCACTTGCTCACCATTTTGGTCTATACCATTCCACAAAATCGAATGCTCTGCGGGATATTTAGCGATTGTCCTGCCGATTATATCGCGGATTATGATGTTTTCGCCCTGTTCGAAATTGCTTACCCAGATTTTAAGCGAACTATTGAATGGATTCGGTGAAACTGTGATACAAATTTCGGGCTTAATCGTTCTACGAGTATTGATTTTGAGCGTAGAAAGGTCAACATCGACAGAATCGTCGTATTGTTCGCCGACAATACCGACATCTCTTTCGAGAATAGTCGCAAGTTCACCGGTATCGAGAGTATTATTATTATTGGCATCGTTGAAAAATGTAATTCTTTTGCCTCCCGATGGAAAACTTGTAATATTATAAGAATAATCACCGCCGCCTATCGGTGTCAAAGATTCAGGAGAAATGACGGTCGGGGAACCATAATAATCTATCGGGTCGCCACTCGATATATCCTGTCCCAAATAATGATGTTCGATTAGGATTTTAATACTGTCGATAGCGACAAATTTTGCATCGGCATTAAAGATAGTTCCCTCGAAACCACCGGATGTAATTTCGTGGAACGAACCGATATTAGCATTTCCCGATGCATCGACATGAAAAGGACCAACTAATGCCACAGGGTCACCGGGAGATTGATAAGCACTGGAACCATCGATAGTCGGCACAGATGTCGAAACAAAATATTCCGAATCGGGAGAGAAATGACAATCGGTGGGTGGAGTTATCGAAAAACCCCATGGTGAACCGCAGAACATAATACACATATCATAAGGATTTTCATCGCATACCTTGGGACTCAATGCCGCTATATGTGGCGAACCACCCTCGATAACCGAACCAGTTATCGTTTCAGCAAAAACCACAACTGCGATGAATAGTAAAACTAAAATTGCCTTTTTCATAATCATTCCTCCAAAAGTTTTTTATAAATTTCGAGAGTTTTTTCAGCCGTTTTTTCCCATTTGAATAATTTAATTCTTTCTTTACTTTTTGCAACTATTTTTTTCCTAATCTTTAAATCGAGAGAAATTATTTTTATTTTTTTCGCAATTTCCTCGACATTTTCGGGATTTACCAGAATAGCGGAATCACCGACTACCTCGGGCAAAGATGTCGTATTCGAACATAGAACAGGGCATCCACAAGCCATTGCCTCGAGTGGAGGTAGTCCGAATCCCTCATATAGCGAAACAAAAACCAATGCTCGCGCACCCGAATAAAAATATGGCAGTTCGGAATATGGAATCTCGCCGACATATTTTACCCCAGGTGCCGATGAAAATTTTTCGATATCGACTTTCGCGCGCAATCCTGAAATTTTTCCAGCCAGCACAAGATTTGCACGAACACCTTTTGCCCGTGCGAGTTCATACGCCTTAATCAAATTTTCAATATTTTTATGCGGCTTAATATTTCCGATATAGAACAAATAATTTCCCCAATGAATTCCATATTTTTCGAGAATCGCTCGGACGCTTTCGGGGCTTCGCCGTGAAAAATGATGCGTATTCACCCCATAAGGAGTTACGGTTATTTTATCCGATGGAAAATCGAAAATTTCACAAGCACGATTCGCAGTGAACTGAGACGATGTTATTATCCAATCGGCTCGGCGAATTTTTTTGCTTATAAATTTCAGATAAATTTTCCCGCGCCAATTTGGTATATATTCGGGATGGTCCCAATGAAGTGCATCCTGAAAAGTTACTAATAGTTTGCCTTTGTAGAGAATCGGGACATTATGATGCGGTGAATGCAAAATATCACATCCATCGGCGAGTTTCGGCAATTTAAATTGTTCGGCAATCGAATAAATCGGGAAATCGGCGGGAATAATTTCATATCGCGAACTCGAACCCACAAGTCGATTTAATTTCTCGGCATCGCCGATAAGTTTAAAATATAATGAGTGGTCGAGTTTTTTAAATTCCCCGAGTAAATTCTCGATATAAGTTCCAATTCCAGATGCACCAAGCATTCGAGCATCGATTGCGATAGTTCCGTTCATATTTTTCCAAATTTGAATGAATGCGGCAAAAGCTCACCGATAGTTGTTCGGTCGATAATTTTGCCATCGGTATTTGCGATAATCACATTGGCATCGGCACTTGAGAATTCGGCGAAAACCTGTCTGCAAGCTCCACAGGGATATGGATTATTTTCGGCGACTACAACAAGTGCGACAAGTTCGATTTCACCAGCGGAAATCGCACAGAATATCGCACTTCGCTCCGCACAAATAGTCGAACCAAACGATGAATTTTCCACATTTGTCCCGGAATATATCTTTCCACTTTTAGCGAGAACCGATGCTCCAACAGCAAATCTCGAATACGGTGAATAACTGTTTTTTCTAACCTCGACTGCCGATGAAATTAGTTTATTTATTTTTTCATTTTCGATATCCATCTCTTGAAAAATATTATACTTTGCACAAAAAACAAGCAATTTATAACTCGGCTGCATAAATTTTATCTGCCCTTTTGACAAACAGTGTCAAAATGACAGGCGTTCGCCTGTTCTCTTTGCATTGCTTTCCAGATTGCAAAGCAATCATTCCCTGCAACGCCAGATTAATAAATAACCATATCAAAATTTCTGGGCAACCAGGCATTCGCCTGTTCTCTTTGCATTGTTTTCCAGATTGCAAAGCAATCATTCCCTGCAATGCCAGATTAATAAATAACCATATCAAAATTTCTGGGCAACCACGCGTTTGCCTGTTTTTTTTCGCACAACTTTTTTTTGAATCCCGATAAAATCGGGGCTTCCCGACAAGTCGGGATTCCCTGTTGTGCTGCGAAGATAAAATGATTGTGTTGATGGACTTATTTTGCATCGGTTCTCGCCAAAGCTTGATTGCATTCTACATCGGTCATAAGAAATGCCCCCAACAGGTGGTCGAGGGCATTGCGTAGGGGGTATTTAATTGGGGTTTTATTTTAATTCGAATCGGATTATTCCATTTTCAATGATTCCATTATGAATAATAGCAATATCCGTGCCAAAAAATAATATTAAATGGAAATCATTTTTTTTGAGTTTAAATTGTAATATTTTCTCGATTCGATTAACTTAATTGACTTTTGAATTAAAATCGCTTATATATTGCAGTATGACATCGATAAAATACATCGGGGGCGATGGATTGGAAAAAGCACCCGCTTATGAGGCAGCACAAATCCTTAGGGATAATGGGATTATCATTTTTCCAGCGGATATCGGGACCGCCTTCTACGATGGTCGATGTATCGAACTATCCCGATATAAAATTGGTTCGTGCGGGTGCGATTGCTTATGAGGCAATCGAAAAAGTTGTCGAGATGGCGACAAAACAGAGGTAAAAATGGCTATACCTAA
>JAGGZE010000087.1 GCA_021162205.1 bacterium | reverse complement strand
GTGATGTTGGTGAGGTAAGTTTCTGAACCTGTGATGAGAATGTCTCTGGATTCCGCACCGCAGGTCGGGAATTGAATCCTACCTATGCGGGATTATGACTTGTGGAGCTTTCAGCTCTTTTTAATTGGTGAAAAGTTATTTTGATTGAGCTGGTGCAACAATGAATGACAACTCGGTTGTCAGACCCCGATTTCATCGGCATTCAGAAAAAAGTTGCACAAAGAAAACACCCGAAGGGTGCGATAAACATAATTCATCATTAGGTAATGAAATAAGAGTATTGTAAAAATTAAAAAAGAAAGGTTATCGAGGTATCATTGTGAAAAATATAATAGTAAGATTTCCCCAATGGTTATTTATAATAATTATTACATTTCCAATTTCTGTGTTCGCCTGGACAAGTTATAGCGAAATGGTGCCTATGCGCGACGGAATAAGTCTCGCGACAGAAATTTATCTCCCAGATTATATACCGTCGCCTTATCCTGTTATACTTCAAAGAACACCATACGACCGAAGTGTCGATTCCGACCTACTAACAATCATAACAGATGTTCTCGGATATGCTTGTGTTTCTCAAAATGTGCGCGGAACTTATGATTCGGAAGGTGAACCGATGGTTTTTCTATCCGATGGCTGGGGAGAATTTCAAGATGGATACGATTGTATAGACTGGATTATCGAACAGGAATGGTGCGATAGTAATATTGGAATGATGGGAGGTTCCGCACCGGGTATGACACAATATATGCTTGCTGGCACAGGTCATCCAAATCTTACCTGTATCGCTCCTATTCTTGCGGGACCGAGTATGTATCATCATACGGCATATAACGGCGGAGTTTTCCGAAAAGTTCTCGTGGAGAGTTGGTTGACAGGAATTGGAACTCATATCTAATCGACACTGTAACAAATCATCCCGATTATGATTCGATATGGCAAACAGTAAATCTCGCAGAAAGATGGGATTACGCCGATGTTCCAGCATATCATATAGCGGGATGGTTCGATATGTATACCGATGGTCAAATAGAGGCATTTTCAGAACTTCAGTCGAGATATGGAAATCAAAAACTGTTAATTGCACCTTGCGGACACGGAGATGCAATAGGAACAGCAATTCAGGGAGATTTGGAATTTCCTGCCAATTCGGTAATAGATTTAGATAATATCATACTTTTACTGACAAATTGGTATAATTATTGGCTCAAAGGAATTTCCAATGGTATTATGGATGAACCGCGAGTAAAATTTTATCTAATGGGCGATTGCGATACCGATGATACTACATATTGGAATAAGTGGGTCGAATCGGATACTTGGCCCCCCGAGGACACGACTTATGTTTCGTATTATATACTCGAAGATGGAGTTTTAGATACTATTCAACCATCTTCTTCCGGTGCGGATACTTTTCTATACGACCCTGAAAATCCCTGTCCGACAATCGGCGGTAGAGAATTTGTTGGAATGGATTCTACAGGATATGGACCCAAAGACCAAACACCTATCGAGAGCCGTTCCGATGTGCTTGTTTATTCGACACCCGTTCTGACCGAACCTGTCGAGGTAATCGGTAAGCTATGGTTTATTTTATACGCGTCATCCGATAGATTCGATACCGATTTTGCAGTTCGGGTTACCGATGTATATCCCGATGGCAGGTCGATTTTGATGACCGACAATATCCTAATGGCAAGACATAGGTATGGATTCGACCGCGAAGATTCGCTGACTCCCGGTGTCGCCGATACATTTAAAATCGACCTATGGAGCACTGCTAATGTTTTCAATACAGGTCATAGAATACGAGTAATTATCAGTTCATCCAATTATCCCAGATTCGAGAAAAACCCGAATACTGGAGCTCCTTTTATGCGGGATGACCCTACAACTCTTATTGCCACTAATACGGTTTACCATTCACCTACATTGGCATCGCATTTGCTGCTGCCGATTGTTCCATTCGATACATCGTCGATTGCCTCGAAAAATCGAATACCTGAAAAAATACAATTATTCTGTTCGCCGAATCCTTTCAATTCCTCGGTGAAAATAACGGTTTCTGGCATTGCAATGAATTCCCGATTCCATCGGGGAGAAACGCAACGAGCAAAAAGCACCTTAAAGGTGTTCGATTTGCGAGGGAATGTTATAACCTCCATAAACATGCAGGCGCAACAGGGAATTGCCGAAGGCAAGGAAGATTGCACAATGAAAAGCACCAATTGGTGCCCCGATGATGAAATTGGCAGCGGAATATATTTGGTTAGAGTATGGACGGAAGACGGACAGACGATTACAAAGCGGATTGTGTATCTCAAATAGGAATGCAATTATAAATAAAAAAAAGGCGCGAATAAAATCGCGCCCTTAAAACTCCATTTTAACTCGGCTTATTCATCGGCGGGGACAATAGATTCAGTGGGACATACTTCGACACAAGCGCCGCAGTCGGTGCAGATTTCGGGGTCGATGAAATAAATCGGGTCGCCCTCTTGAATCGCCTCGAATGGACACTCGCCCGCACATACTCCGCAAGCGATACAGGTATCCAAAATCTTGTGTGCCATTAAAAACCTCCTGTAATATTTTGGTGAAATTCATTATATTTTCAACTTAAATTGTGTCAAGATATTTTTAAGCATTTATCAAAAATTTTTAAGCCGACAATAGCTAAAATTTCATCTTGCCGATAATATCTTCGAGCGTCGGTTCCCCGATTTCCTGAAGTTCATATCTCACACGCGTTGCGGGCTTGTCAATTTTAATCACTTTCCGCAAATCTATCGGTGTGCCGATTATAACGGCATCGGCATCGGAATTATTGATTGTCTGCTGAAGTTCGGAGATTTGCTTTGGCGAATATCCCATTGCTGGCAAAACCTCGCCCGTTGTGGGATATTTTTTGTATGTATCGATAATCGAACCGACTGCGAAAGGTCTCGGGTCGATTACTTCCGATGCTCCGCCGAGTTGCGCTGCGATAAAACCCGCTCCAAAACTCATTTCGCCGTGAGTAACAGTCGGACCATCCTCGACAACGAGAACCCGCTTATCTTTAATTATGTCGCTATCCTCTAAAAATATCGGGCTTGCAGCAAGCATTACCTGCGCCGATGGATTGAATTTCTTCGCATTGTCCCAGACATACAAAACATCCTCGTAATCCGCCGTATCGATTTTATTGATGATAATGACATCCGCCATTTTGAAATTGACCACGCCCGGATAATATTCCAATTCATCGCCTGCTCTATGTGGGTCTGCCACGACAATATTCAAATCGGGTTTGTAAAATGACATATCGTTATTGCCGCCATCCCACAAGATTATATCGGCTTCGGCTTCGGCTCGTTTTAAGATTTCACCGTAATCGACACCTGCATAGACCACATTCCCATTGTCGATATGTGGCTCGTATTCCTCTCGTTCCTCGATTGTGCAGTTATATTTAGCGAGGTCATCGTAATTTGCAAACCGCTGCCAAATTTGTTTTTTGAGGTCGCCGTAAGGCATCGGATGACGAATCACCGCTACTTTTTTGCCCATTTTTTTCAATATCTCGGCGACTTTGCGAGTCGTTTGAGATTTTCCGCAACCGGTTCTGACAGCACAAACAGCGATTACCGGCTTGTTTGATTCGAGCATAGTCTCGTTAGGACCGAGCAGATGGAAACTCGCACCAGCAGACATAACCAAAGCCGCTCGCTCAACAAGATATTGGTTTGGAACATCGCTATATGAGAAATAAACTTCATCGACATTATTCTTTTCGATAATCTCGACAAGTTCGGTTTCTGAATAAATCGGGATACCATCGGGATAAAGTTTCCCGGCAAGTTCGGGTGGGTAATTACGTCCTTCTATATCGGGAATTTGAGTTGCAGTAAATGCAATCACCTCGAAATTCTCATTATCACGAAAATAAGTGTTAAAATTGTGAAAATCTCTTCCAGCGGCGCCCATAATCAGCACTTTTCTCCGTTCCATTGGAACCTCCTTGTGAATAGGTTTAGTAATATGTGAAAGTAATTTGCAAATTCGCAAATTCAAATAACATATTTTATAGCTTATTTATGTCAAGGAATTTTAAAATAGAAATTAGTAAATTTCTCTCGATTATTTTATCGATTGCATATAGAGGACATTTATCATATTTTTTTTATCGAACGATTCAAAATTGGAGGAATATTTTATTGCGTTTTTTGATTTTAATAATGATACTTGCGACAACTTGTTGGGGAACTTTATCTGTCAAATGGAATTTCCCATTTTCCGGCGTCTATTCGGACAGGATGATATACGGTAGTTCGCCTGCAATCGCCGAGCTTGGAATAAATACTATCGGCGGCGAACCCGATGAATTTCTCGAAATCGTTATCGGCAGCGACGAGGTCAATTCGCCATACTCGACTTTTTACGGTGCGTGGCGCTGTATCGATGCCCGCGGAAATCTCGAATGGCAATTGAACACTCGCACCGATGAAGCTCGTTCGAGTCCCGCAATCGCAGATTTCGATGGAAACAGCGGTCTCGGCGACAGTATTCCCGATATTGTCGGCGGAACTACCTGCGGATGGTCTGTCGAGGCATTCACGAATACCGGCTCATTCATCTGGCGATTCGCCGATATCGAGGGCAGCGGACAATATCTATGGCATTCGTCTCCCGCTGTCGGCGATGTCATTCCACCGGTTATCGGCGATGAAATCGTAATCGGCAATTCCAATGCGGAATGCTCGGCGGTATTCTGTCTCGAAGGCGACATATCGGATGGCTGGGACGATGGCTACACAGGATACAGTTCGTTCGACCATGCTTGCTGGGATACTTATCTCGGTGCCGATGGCACAAATTGGGATGTTTTATGGTTTCACAATACAGCAGGGGCGATAATTTCGACACCCGCTATCGGCGATGTCGATAACGATGGTCATAACGATATAGTCGTCGGCACAGGATGGCTTATGCGATGGTTTTCCGGGGCAACCGATGGTATCGAGGGTAGAATCCTGTGCTTAAATGGTGTCGATGGTTCGACTAAATGGAGCATTTTATCGGGCGGACCGAATGCGCAAGTGCCTTGCTCACCTGCACTCGCCGATGTCGATAGCGATGGCGACCTCGAGGTCTTTGTCGGTGCAGGCGATGGATATTTCTATTGCATCGATGGAGATGAAAACCATAACGGCTCGCTCGACCCCGATGAAATGGCTACGATTTATTTCGGTGGAATATTCTATTCATCGGCGGCGATTGCAGATATAGATAACGATGGTCGGTTCGATATAGTCGTCGGCACACCGACAGGCGATATAATTTGCCTCGATTATAATCCCGCTGGCGACACTGCGATAATCGAATGGCAAACTCATATTTCCGATTCGATAATAATTTCATCGCCAGCGATTTGTGCCGATGGCGATACGATTCCTTGGCTCGAATTTCGTCACGACTCCAAAAGAACAGGATTTTACGATTTCCCCGATTCATCGAAACATATTTTCATCGGCACGATGGAGGGATACTTATTCCAACTCGATGGCAATGGCACAGTTATCGATTCGATTTATCTCGGCGGCTCGATTGTAACATCTCCCGCTATCGCCGATATCGACAAGGATTGCTACATTGATGTTCTGCTTGTGTCCGCGCATATCACACCGACGAACGGTCCCGATACTCTTTGGTGTATCGGCACGGATATTTATGCACCTCGACCGGGCGGTTGTTTCGGCTGCGATACGATGACCGTATCGATTTTGTGTCCCGAACCATGTTTCACTTATTCATCGTGCGAAAATCAGGAAATCTCATTCGCTATTCGGTATGATTCGACAGATTGGTTGGACTCGATGAGAGTTTATTCTACATACGAAATCGTTCGCACATCGGGAGACACACTCACAGGGCATTTTTCCGAACCGAGCGATTTCGGCAGGTTCATATTTTTTCCGCCCGATAGCGCATATCTTTTCGTCGATTTCGCGACACTGCCACTCGAGGATGGCGATTCGGTAACCGTTACAATCGACAGTCTTTTCTCACAGTCGGGATGCAAAACTGTGCCGTAATCGTTTCTATGGTAACGCAATGATAATGTAGCATTGTTGATAAAAAACCGATATCTCATTATTCTCCAAATGAATTCTCCAATGCCGAGACAATCGCTCCATAAATCAGCTTATATTGCGGATTATGAAAAGAATCCGACCGCAAATTCTGAATATTATGCATCAATTCGAGACAGTTCTCGAAAGTTTTCAGTTTTCCCGCCGCCGATGAAATTATTTTCTCAGAATCGCTATTCAAAATCTCCGCACCGGATAGATATGCCGATGTATCTCTTGCAAGTGAATGAAGAATTTTTAGAATATTTACGAGATAATCGGAATTCGATGGTGCGCTGTTCGCCCATTCCCAGAGTGATACAAGGTCGCCATCTGCCGCACATTTAAAAATGCCGAGTGCATTGTCGCGAATTTCGGAGAAATCGGCAGAAACGAATTGCAATGCCGCTGCGACACTTCCCTCGGAAACTTTGGCAGCTCTTTCTGCAAGCTCGGGCGAAAAATTATGCTTTTGAACGAGATTCTGAACGATTTGTGCTGTGCTCATCCTGCGAAATCTCAATATCTGCGTTCGGGAAAGAATTGTCGGCAGAAGCGATTCCGCTCTATCGGTGGTCAAAATAATGTGAGCATCCTGCGGAGGTTCTTCGAGTGTTTTCAGAAATGCGTTCGCCGCCTGTTTGTTCATTTTGTGAGCATCGGCGACGATGACAAATTTCCCGCCCGACAGTGTCGATGGTGTCGCCAAGAAATGTTGAACATCTCTTATCATATTCAGCAATATCTGAGTCGATTTCGAAAATGCAGGACGCATATACGGCGAATTGCGAAAATCCTCGTATGCTTGCTGTAAAAGGTTTTCCCGTTCCCAGACTGTCGATGGCATAGGGAATAGAATAAGGATATCGGGATTGTTCCAGTTGGTAATAGTTCGGCAGGAATTGCACTCGCCACAATATGTGCCATCGGTTCTATTCGGGCATTTTAGAAATTTGATGAATTCCATAGCCATCACGAACTTACCAACCCCGGACTGTCCTGTGAATAGATATGCCGAACTAATTCTATTCGATATATAACTTTGCCAGAGAAACCTTCTCGCCTCGGTTTGTTCGGAGAAATCGAACAGAAAATTCTGCGGCATTTCATCTTTGATTTTTTCATCGCTCATTTTGATAACTCACCTGTTTTCCCTGCAAACTTCTTCGATTTCATCGTAAATTTTATCCCATTCACGCTGACGAATTTTATCGATTATTTTATCGTTCGCATACGAATTAAAAAGAACGAAATATTTGCAGCAGTTCATCGTATCGCCGAGCTGGAATTGCGAATACGCTGCCGATAGACTCAACTGACACATATTGTAATCGCTTTTCCCATTATAATATTTCATCAGCGTATCCGCAATAGGTTTCACCTGTTTCCAATTTTTCGTGGCGAGTCGTAAAATCAATTTATCCCAATGTGCAGTTCTTGAATTTGGATGCCTCGCTAGTAATTCATCTATAGCGGATTTTGCACCTGCGGTATCCCCATAATCGAGTAAAATGAAAACCAACGAATGAAGTGCCGAGTCCCTGCTTAAAATTCCATTTCGCGATGCAGTTTTCAGCATAATAACCGCAGTGTCGCGTTTGTCCTCGATAAATCCGATACTTCTGATTAGCCCAGCTTTAGCCGAAATCCAGTAATAATAGTTTCCGAGTCCATTTCCCGACTCGATTGCGAGCAATGAATCTTTCGATGCATATTGCCACAGTTTTTTCGCTTTC
>JAGGZE010000064.1 GCA_021162205.1 bacterium | reverse complement strand
GGACTTCTAATCCGTAGGTCGCAGGTTCGAATCCTGCCGGGCGCGCACCCCTTCGGGCAGGCGTTCGCCTGTTTTTATTGTGCAACTTTTCTTACCGATAGAATCGGCAATTCATTGTTGCACCCGATTAATAAATAACATTTCAAAACTTCTGGGCGACAATGAATGACAACTCGGTTGTCAGAAAATTCGCCATTAAAAAGAGCCGAAGGGCTCAGGCGTTCGCCTGTTTTCTTTGTGCAACTTTTCTTACCGATAGAATCGGCAATTCATTGTTGCACCTGATTAATAAATAACATTGCAAAATTTCCGGGCGACAATGAATTCCCCCGACTTGTCGGGGGGAGAAAAGTCGCCATTAAAAAGAGCCGAAGGGCTCAGGCGTTCGCCTGTTTTTTTTGTGCAACTTTTCTTACCGATAGAATCGGCAATTCATTGTTGCACCCGATTAATAAATAACATTTCAAAACTTCTGGGCGACAATGAATTCCCCCGACTTGTCGGGGGGAGAAAAGTCGCCATTAAAAAGAGCCGAAGGGCTCAAAAGAGCCGAATGGCTCAGAATGATTTCTCGAAACCGAGTGAGATTTTGTAGCCACCGGTTTTCTCGATAAAATATGGCGGTTCGACAACGAGTGGTTTGCTAATTTCATCATACCAGATTTTTGCTGTAAGAAATTTCCAGCGGAATTCGCTGCCGATACTATATGCAACAATATCGCCATCGGACCAACTATACCATTGGTCGTTATGATAATATCCCGAATGATATTCGCCTGAAATCCACGAGCCGAAAAATTTCGAGAATTTTAAATATAAAGTATCGACCGCGATATATTTGTTTTTAAATGGAATTAGATGGTTATCGGGCAATTTTGAATAGTCTAAAAATGCGGTTAGTGAATTATCCAAAATTATGTTTTTATCTGTATTGTGAAATATTTTAGTTGCATCGAACCGAATATATGCCTGCGATATTGTGGCTTCGGAATTTTTTATTGCTCTGGGAGTTTCCCAAGATACATTCATATATGGGAACGACGATGATTTCCCATAAGTTCCACCGCCTGTGATTGTGATGTTCTCGGATTTATAGCTAATTTTCACACCGATAGTTTCGATTAGTGCGGGAAATAAATTATATTTTTCGATATTTTCATCGAAAAGATAGTCTGCGACAGGATTTGTTCTAATTCCGACGCCATAGTGGATTTCAGCGATATATGGGTATCCGAGCCATCGCGCTGAAACCGCCGGTCTGATTTTTTTCAAATACAGGTCGTTTATAAAACTGTATGATAATCCGACTCTTGCGATGAATGGTGAATATTCGACAAATCCACCTACAGATGTGCTGCGAGCACGCTGGGGGAGCAAATCGATTCCGCGTCTCGCGAGATGATAGCCGCCCTCGGCATATACACCGAATCTTTTTGTGATGAACTGGTATCCTCGCCCGAACGCACTTACGCAAAATTCCTGATATTTATCCGTCCCGAGTTTATCGACAGGAAAATCCTTTGCGAGAAAACCATCCGAATAAATATGGATTGCAGCGAGTCCGCTTCCCCAGGGATAGTATGCCGAGCCGTTCAATTTCGCCGAGTAAAATTTTGGGAAGAAAAAACCGTAATCGAAATAGTGAAATTCTTTTTTGCTATAATTCGATGAGAAATCGATTTTAATCGGCACGAGGTCGGCGATTTTATATGAATAATCGCCATTTGCGAATGCACGATATTTTTTATGCCAAATAGTATCCAACGAACCGAATGCGGAGAAATTACCATCGGCTGAGTTCAATCCTAAATTTCCCGCTATTCCAAATTTGCCCAATCGAATATCGCCCATTGTCAGCAAACTTTCGGGATTGTATGCGAGAAAATATCGGTATGGTTCCTCGAAAAGTTCTACGAAATCCGATGGCAAAGCGTTTTTGTCCTCATCGAGTTGCACATCGACTTGAACAGGATGTCTCGGCGGGTCGATACCCTCGATAGCAAATATCGCCGATGCGAAAAATAGGATTGTGAAAATTATATACCGCATAATAATTCCCAATATCGTTATTATTCGATGAATAGCAATATAAAAAATCGAAGTTCGAAATCGGAATGAATTTGGCAGCACTCCCATTATAATGGTGCGGCACAATAGGGAATGATTGCTTTGCAATTTGGTCCCGATTTCATCGGGATTCAGAAAAAAGTTGCACGAAGAAAGCACTTTAAAGGTGTTGTGTTATTTTGGGAATATTATATTTTGTAAATATTAAGGGGGATTTATGAAAAAGAAATTTTCATTGTTTCGTTTTTTTGAAAACTTGTTTCTAAAAAATATCAAGTTTAGCATCGGATTATTGATTTCCGCACTTTTGTTATCGTTGTTTCTATTTTCTGGTTGCGGGAAAAAATTGCATAGTGGAACTGTCGGCGAGAAATATGAAATCGATTTATCTTTCGACCCGACAATCGACCAGTATAAAGAACTCGAAATATGTTTATCGCAGGCGAAATCGGGTAATGCTGCAAAAATATTCGAACTTGCTATTCAATATGCCCGAATGGGAATTTTTGATAAAGCCGATACTGTTTTCGAGCGAGCGATTATATCGTCTCCGAATGATGTTTCACTTTTGCTCGCTGTCGGGCAATATTTCGAGATATATCGCAAGAATCCCGATAAAGCTATCGAATATTATGAGAAAGCATCCGAACTCGACACGAAAATGCGCAGCGATGCTTTCTATCGTTTGGGATTCGTATATTTGAGAATCGGCAAACCCGATGAAACCGCAAAAATCTGGGAGAAGGGCAGCAAAAATGCAAGAACTTTTAAAAAATGGTTCGATTGCATCGACGACTTGGCAAAATTGCATAGGAATGAAACTATCGAGCATGTTCTCACCAATCTTGCGAACGATTTTCCCGATTCTGTTCGTCTACTGAAAAAAATGCTGAATTTCGGTGTCGGCGACAGTGCAAAGATAATAGGTCAAATATTTAAGCTCGACCCATACGACAAAATTTTCGATAATTATGCACGAACATATTTTAGTGGGAAATCATTCGGCGATATTCTCGAAATCGCCAGGAAATCCAGCGGTTTGGAAAAAGGGCTAATGGGACATTTTCTAATAGATAATAGCGTGGATATCGATACTGTGAAATACGGGATTTCTGCGTTGAACGGTTTTGCCGATACCTATCGGGAAAAAATTCGGTTCGCAGAATATCTCGACGAAAATAATTTGCATAAATATGCGTATAAAGTGGTAGTTGCGGCTTATTCGATGGCTGAAAATAAACGGGATAAATTGCGAGCGCGATTGTTCGCACTCGATTTGCTATCTGAAATGAACGGTATCGGTATCGATTCTCCACTGCCGAAATTGTTCGGTGGCGATGAACCCGATTTACTCGGAGGAGCATTATCTGTTCTGGTCGATAAAAACGATGTGCAAAATTTCCTGTATGCGCTGCAAAGTGCGGAAAATAACTTTCGAGCGCATTATCAATGTGAAAAACTTTTGAAACGACTCGTCGCCGAAAATTCGAGTGATACTTTAATGATTTTAGCTTATAAAACACTCGTGAAAATCGCGCGTATGCATTCGGATTATCAAACAGAAATTAAATATTTGCGAGCCGAACTCGCTTCGACAAAAAAGTTCGATAAACAGGTGAAAATTTATTATCGTATGATGGATATTTATAACTCACAGAAATCATACTCTAAAACAATCGATATCGCCGATGAATTGTTCGCTCGATTTGCATCGAATCCCGATTTTGAGAACAAAATTTCTGATATAAAATGGAAAATCGGGCGAACGGGTAAAAATTCCACTAAAAATTTCATTAGGAAATATTTTCACAAATGGCTCGGCGAAATCGATAATGGCAATGTTGCAATCGAGAACTTTTTAGCGATTTCTAAAATTTATTATAGTTCAGTGTCGAAATCTGAAAAATGGGAATTTTATAAACAGTATCTTCGGAAAATTTTGGATTTAGCTCCTGCCGATGAATTCTGGAGTTATATCGCATTGAATAATGTGAAGTCGTTCGATGAGTTAGAAGCATTTTATTCGAAATATCCATTCATTCCTCAATATCTGAAAAAACTTTCCGATGTTATCGTGTTATCGAAAAACTTTCCGCAATGGGTAGAATATTCTATGGATTCGGCGATGTCCGATAGCGAGGATATAGCGTTGAATTTATATGCTGCCGAATTGCAATATCGAGCATCGCATTTCGAGCGAGCGTATCCATTATACAAACGAGTGCTTTCGGTAAAACCGGGTTGGCGATTTCTTCTTGTGCGAGTCGGCGAATTGGCTCATTCGCTCGATGATACCGCTATCGCAATAGATTGCTATAAAAAGTTGATTACTCTCGAGCCGCATAATCAGCAATATGCCGAACGCTTAGGCGATATTCTCGAACAATGGCATAAAAATGCCGAACCCGTATGGAATTTGCTGACATACAATAATCCGCTTGAAAGCGATAGTTGGAGCGAACTCGCCGCTGTCCAGTGGGATTATCTTCGATACGATAATGGTGTGCAGACGATTTACGATGCCCGCAAATTTTTCGGTAATGACAAAATGTTCGCAAAAGAACTCGGTGCATTGTTCGACTGGCAGGGCAAATACGACGATGCTTTTAAGGAATACATTCACGCATTACAGTCGGCGGATGTCTATAATACGGACGAAATAGCGAATTGGTTGAAAAAATTGTTCAAGCATTCCGGGAAACCGAAAAAACTATTGCCCGAACTCGGTGAATATGTCGATACGAAACTCGAATCGCCTGCGGTGCTTAGGGTTTTCGCCGACCTTTCATTCGAAAGTGGCGATACGACATCGGTTGTGAAAAAATTGAGTGAACTCGCTTCGAATAGTAAAAGTCCCGATGTTTTAGATGAAGTGATTCATTATGCCGATATGTTGAAAAAGAGCGATATTGTTGTCGATGCGAATATCCGCAAATTTAAAATCGATGGCTCATACTATCCGATGGTCAATTCGGCGTATATTCTCGCCGATAATGGCAATCTTACACGAGCGATAGATATTTTTGGGGAAGTCGTATCGAAGAATAATAGATATAGGTATCGTTTCGCTGAATTTTTGATGAAATATAAAAAATATTCCGATGCTTCAAATATTTATAAACAAACGATTGCGGATGATTCACTCGATTGCGATAATTATATCGGTCTTAATGAGGCATATCTGAAAATGAATAAATTCAAAAAATCTCGCAAGATGCTGACCGATGCGGTAGAGATGTTCAAAAATATCGATGCCACTAAATATAAATATCCGATTAAGCGATTGCGTATCGCTCTTGCAAAAACTTATCGAGATTGCGAACCGAACGAGGCACTGGCAGCTTACGAACGGCTTTTGAACAAATATCCTCTCGATGAAAATATTTTACGAAATATATGGTTATTCGCTCGTGAGAAAAAACTCGTTCCCAAACTGATAAAATACTACGAGGATGTTGCATCGAAAGCACCTAAAAATTATCGCTGGGATATTTTATTGTGGCGATTGAACAGATGGCAGCATAAAATGAATTCGGCGAAAAAGTGGCTCGCCCAGTCCTGCGATAACGAACCGCAGCGCTCGAATATCTGGCGACTGCGATACAATGTGGCATTCATTACTCAGGATTTTGGTGATGCTCGAAAGTCGCTCGCTCGAATGGAAAAACTCGGTATCGATACCGAGCAGCAAAAACTCGAATATTATCTTGCGGTGGGACAAAAAGACAGTGCATTTGCTATTATATCGAAACCGCTGCATAGAAATCGAGTTTATTCGCATTCATATAAAAATGTGATTTCAGAACTAATTCGGCGAGGGATGTTCGATTATTGTGGAGGTGTTTTCAAACAGTGGCAGAGTGATGTTAATAAGGGGCAACAGCGAATTAGCTATTTGGATTATCAGGAGAAAATCGCCGAATTGACCGAAAAACCTGATGAAGCGAGGCAGATAATTCAGAAAAAATTGAACTGGTTCATTAAAAATTATCCCGATAGTGATTGGCGGATTCGTCATAGTATCGATGATTTTGTCGGTCTCGCTGCTCGCTGGCATTATCTCGAGGATGCGATTAAGTCTGCGAAATCCAATAAGCATAGCTATTGGAATGATAAACTTCTCGAACAATTATACACCGATGGCGGAGATGTTATTTCGCTGGCGAAACTTCTCATTTCGCTGGATGAGAAAAACGATGCTATTAAATTTCTATACAGGGCTGGCGAATACGATGAACTTGCGAAAATTTGCAGGAATGTCGATATGAATTCTCCCGATGTGAGTATCGATACGAAAATCGCTTGTGCTGTCGCTCGATGGTATACGGGGAAACAGGAATCGGCAAGGAGAATATTGAATTCACTTCCAGAATTCGGACATGGGAATCCATACCTATTCGCAAAAATTTCGCAAAAGTATCTTTCGTTCGGTGAACTCACAAATGCAGAGAAATTTGCAAATCTCGCAGTATCGAGTCAAAAATATCCCGATGCGAGAATCGAACAAATCCTCGTCAAAGTGAAATTTGCACAGGGCGATACATCTTCGGCGATAAAAATTCTAACCGAAATTCCTACTCGTGAAAAAATCCCGGAAATATGGCGAATAGAGCAACTTTTTAAAATCGGCAAAGATAAAATTGCATTGAATCTTCTGCGAAGACGATGGGAATATAACGATAAAAATAATACATATTATTACTATGGATACGGCGGTTCTGAAAACGATATTCTCATTCGGTTCGAGAAATACGATATTTTGGTCGCTCGGTTGATTCGGCGAGCGGAAAATTCCGAGGATGACTGGGAACGCAACGACCTTGCAATTCGCGCTGCTGAATACGCATTAAAAATTTCACCCGAACGAACCGTGAAAATAATCGAGCGGTATTTCGGTGAAAATCCGCAATCGAATAAAACTAAAATATTGCTCGGTCGAGCACTTTGTGAAATGAAAAAATTTAAACGAGCAATAGTTATTCTCGAGGGCGGTGGTTCGAACGATATGAGAAAAATTTTGGCTGAGGCATATTATGGTATCGGCGATAGTGCATCTGCGAACGATATTATTATAAGCTTTTTAGAGAGAAATCGTGATGAGAATTCGTTTGTCGATGTTTTGACAATACTTATAGATAATGAGCAGTATGAATTGGCATCGGAAATCGGTTCGCTGGCGTTAAAATTATGGAAAGGTAGTCAAAAAATTTGGTTGAAATCGGGAATCGCATTCATCGGAGCGGGAGCTCCCGAAAATGGCTGGCGGCTTGTGAAAAAATCTGCATTTCAGCATTACGAGAAAAATGTTTCAGAAAATGCACTCGATTTTTGGGCTAAAGCGTCGGAGAAAAATAATCCGCAAAATACGCTCGATTGGGCGAGAACCCAATATATCGACTTAAATACTCCGCTCCATCGGAAATTCGATTTGCGAGTGCTATCGTTAAAAATTTTATGGAATATGGGCAAAAAAAATGATGCTATCGACGAGGCGAAACAAATTACTGTGATATTCCCGAACGAGCGAGATGGTTTTACTTTACTCGAGAAATTATACCGTGATGCTAACGAAACCCAAAAAAGTGATGAAATAACAAAAGCGATTTTTAAAAAATTCAATTTCCAATTCGATTATGGTTTCGATGAATAGAGTAATTTTAATATCTTAATTCAAAACATTAAATAGTGGATAAGGAGAAATACTATGAAATTTTTAATTTTACTGTTTCTATTTACCTCTTTGGTTTTCGGAGATTGGATTTTCGGTCCCGAAGATTTTGAAAGAGGAACGATGCCCGCCGATTGGTTCGCTCCGACTTATCATACTCCAATGTATGTATATGCTCCGGGTTTTGAAAGCGGATATGCGGTCGGTTCTGGTCCGATGACCTGGCCCGATTGGTGGGGAAATTTTGTCCGCACACCGCTTGTGGATTGTTCATCTGCCGATTCTGTCATTCTAACTTTTCGGATGTATAATACCGGTATTTCGGGTGATTATGCCAGGTTCTATATCTGGGTAGAACCGACAGGATATTTAGGCACGGTTACTTACGATATGGATTCTGTGCGAGATTGGGAATTGGTAAATGTCGATTTTACCGCAGATGCTGCTGGACAGTCGCAGGTTTATTTTTATCTCGAGCCAAATTTCGGCAGCGATTCATATACTCACGAGGCAAAATTCGACGATGTCGGTGTTTGCACAAATACTATTCTTTCTATCGATGAGAATCAAAAATTGCCGAACCGAAATGAAATTATTGTTTATCCAAATCCGGTGAGTGATATTTTGACCTACAAATGCGATAGTTTTGTGAAACAAATTAGTTTATACGATATTCGTGGAAATATTGTCGCCGCATCATTGGGGAATAGCGGGCAAATTTCTGTAAAGAATTTACCGATTGGAATTTATATAATTGAAACGGGAACTGGAATTTCCTCAAAAGTAATGGTGAAATAATTTTTAAATATGTTCGCATAATTTATAAAACAATTTTTTTCTGCCCGACGATTCGAGCAAGTATGACATAATCGTTCGAACTAAATTTTTTAGCATCGAAATATGGTAGCAAAAATTTATTCCCCGAAATCGAATGCCATTTTACAATATTAAGCTTTTCAGTTTTATCCTTGAATAATCGAGGTTGGAAACCTCTCTACACTTTCGACTTATTTTTTCGGTGCGTATATTTTCGCTTTTTCTTCTCTTTTAAGCACACGGAGAGCGCCTTGAGCTAATGCCTCCATTTCTTCCTCGCCGGGGAAAACGATGATTGGAGCAATCCATTCGACTCGTTTTCTAATCAAATCCACAAAATCGGTGGCATAAGCGACACCGCCCGATAGAGCTATAGCATCGATATCGCCTTCGAGAACAGTTGCGAGCAACCCGATTTCTTTTGCTATCTGATAAGCCATTGCCTCGAATACAAGTTTTGCTTTCTGGTCGCCCTCGACTATTTTTTTCTTGACATCGCGAACATCGTTGATGCCGAGATATGCAACCATACCGCCTTTGCCGCGAAGCATATCGAGAACTTCTTTAAGCTGGTATTTTCCCGAGAAGCAAAGTTTAACGAGGTCTGCTGCTGGCAATCCACCGCTGCGTTCGGGAGCGAATGGACCATCGCCATTGAGTGCATTATTGACATCTATAACTTTTCCTTTTTCGTGAGCGCCGATTGAAATTCCACCACCTATATGTGCGACTATAAGATTGACATCGTTATATTTTTTGCCGAGTTGGTGAGCGGCTTTTCGAGCCACAGCTTTTTGATTAAGTGCATGGAAAATCGAACGTCTCGTAATCAATGGATGTCCCGAAAGTTTTGCGACAGGTTTCATCTCATCGACTACGACAGGGTCCACGATAAATGCAGGAATGTTGCCGATTTCGGCAGCAATCGCATATGCTAACACTCCACCGAGATTCGATGCGTGCTGACCCTGAACACCTGTTTTTAGGTGTTCGAGCATAATTTCATCGACTTCATATGTGCCGCCCTCGAGAGGATAAAGCAATCCGCCTCGACCGACAACAGCATCGATTGTTTCGAGCAGAATTTTTGCTTCATCGAGAGTTTCGAGAATAACTTTTTCACGAAAAGGATACTGGCTTGAAATATCGGGATAGGGGGAAAGATTTTCGGTCGAGTGCTGTATATTTTTGGAAAAAATCTGTTTTTCATTATCGAAAACAGCTAATTTTGTGCTTGTAGAACCTGGGTTTATTACAAGCACTCTAATTTTGTTTTGCATTTGCATTTAAGTCCTCCCGAATTATAAAAAATTATTTTATATTTCAAAATAGATTTTTTAAAAAAACTGTCAAGTATTGCTTGACATAAAAAAGCTGAAATAGTATTTTCCATATGTTCTATGAGAAAAAACAATTTAAGGAGGTAAAAGATGTTAAAACGAAGTGTGTGGTTTATCCTGTTGCTTGCAGGAATAGCTATTGCTCAACCTTCGAGCTATCTCGTTGGCCCCGAGAATTTTGCGAGTGCTACATTCCCACCGACAGGTTGGACTACTCAAGATTTAGCTGGTGCCAATTTCTGGTATCGTCCAGGTGGTAATGAAGTAGCCCAAATCGATGGCAATTCGACTATGGCTGAAAATGATTGGCTTATGACACCATCGTTTAATGGTACAGCTGCTGCCGACTCGATTGTTCTCAATTATTGGTATCAAATTACGCACTGGACCGCTAATACAGGTCAGGCTTTTGTTGCAATTTCCACCGACGATGGTGTTACCTGGGTGGAAACAGTTGCAGTTTATCCGGCTGGCACAGGTTCTGAAATGGCTACGGTTAAAATTAGAATCGATAATCTTACTCATCCTCTTTCGGGAACGAGTAAAATTGCTTTTGTATATAACATTTATAATGGTATCAATATGATGGTCGATTCGGTCTGGGTCGGTGTTTATGTTTCCGAGCCAGCTCCTCCAACTTTCGACCATGCTACATATTATCATGCAACTTATCCATATACTTATTCGACTTTCCCAGAAACAGTTTATATCGACGATGTCAGTGGTGTTAGTTCATCGACCGCTGAACTTTGCTATGATGTCGATAGGGGAACTGGATATTCGGGAACTTATACTTGTGTTTCTCTCGTTCCCGATGTTGTCGATGGTCAGGGTAGAGGAACTTACCTCGGAGACATTCCATCTCAACCTGGATGGTCGACCGTTAAATATTATTTCACCGCCGAGGATATTTTTATCCCATCGAGTGTCGGTTATTCCGATACTTTCGACCTCGTAGTCGAGGGAAATTACTATGCTTATGACAATACAGACCCATATCCCGAAGCTCCCGATAATATTTTCAGAGACATTACAGTAGTTGGAACAGATATCGGTATCAGTGGAGATGATTCTTATACATCTGTTGTTCTGCCGTTTGTATTCAGATTTTATGGTCAGGATTACAGCACGATTTGGGTATGCTCGAATGGCTGGCTCGTTTTTGGAACCGACCCCGGCACATCTGATTTATCGAATGACCCGATACCTACAGCTTCAGGAATAAACGGTTTTATTACACCATTATGGGATGACCTTAATCTCGGCGATGCAGGTTCTGCCGCTTATACTTATACTTCTGGCGATACATTTATAATCGAATGGTATCAAGATAGGGAATTTGGCGGTTCGTCATATTACAATTTCGAGATTATGCTTATAAATCCAACTGCTACATCAGACCCGGGCGGCAATGGACAAATAATCGTTAAATACGAAACTATGGATGCAGCGGGTCTCGACGATGCTACACTCGGTATCGAGAATGCCGATGGCACAATCGGTGTGGAATATCTTTACGATGGAACTTATGGCACAAGTGGCTGGATAGTCGATGGTGCTACTCCGGTGAATCCCGGTCCATCTGCGATTAAATATACAACGACTATGCCTCCCGCTGGGCTAATTCGCGGGTATGTTACACTCACGGGGGAATCTGACCACAGTGGTGTCGAGGTTGGAGCAATCGGTGGAGCAACATTTACGACTACAACAGCAACGGATGGGTATTATGAAATGACGGTTACCGCTGGAACTTACGATGTCTATGCGTTCAATGGTTATTATTGGTCTACCGATACATCCTATAGTAATACTCTTGCCGCCGATGAAACACTTACAATAAATTTCAATCTTAATAGACTTCCGATTGCAAGAGTTTATTACAATGATTTCGAGACCGATGATGGCGGTTTTACTCCAAATCCTGCAACAAATGGTTGGGAATGGGGCGAACCCACTTATGGTCCTGCGGCGGCTCACAGCGGTGTTAATGTATGGGCAACCGGTTTGGATGGCGATTATGAAAATGGTGCCAATTATAGACTGGAAACTGCAAGCTTCGATTTCTCTTCATTCGAACCACCCATTTTGTTAACATACTGGCAGTGGTATGAAATCGAAGGATTTTATGGAACCCCATGGGATGGTGGAAACATTAAAATTTCCACCGATGGTGGTAGCTCTTGGAATGTTATCACTCCCGATGGCGGTTATCCTGCATCAGGGATAATAGCTTCTGCTCTTTCTGGTGAAGATGGTTATTCTGGTGATGGCACTACATGGACTCAAGCTCAATTCGATCTTTCCGCATATGCAGGCGTTTCTGATGTTATGGTCAGATGGCATTTCGGTTCCGATGGTTCTGGTGTTTATCCAGGTTGGTATATCGACGATGTTGCAATCGATGCCCATCTCACATCTTATGGTGTAATTAATGGCAATGTGGTGCTCAGTGGTGAAGTCGATTACAGTGGCGCTCTTGTCGAGGCTACCGGACCGATGACATCCTCCGATGTTACCGCAACCGATGGTTCTTATTCCTTATTTGTGCTTCCAGGAGCTTATAATGTGGTAGCATCGAAAGAACCTGCATGGGCACCTGAAACAACGAGTATAACAATTGCCGATGGCGAAACTCTCGGTGTAAATTTCATTCTCAACAGAAAAGCACTCGGTTATGTTATGGGTTATGTCGATTTAACCGATACTCCCGGTGCCGATGCTGGAATACTCTGTCAGCTTCTCGGAACTGCTTATGATACTTTAAGTGATGTGACTGGTGGATATTTCTTCGAGGCAATTCCTACTGGAACTTATGCTGTTATGGGAAGTTATGATGGTTATGGCACAGCGACTTCACTATTATTCAATGTTGCTACGGATGAGACGACTTATGTAGATACAATATATCTTAATCCAGAGCCTCTTTATGAAGATTTTGAAACAGACGATGGCGGTTATGTCCCAGACCCTGTTACAGGTGGATGGGAATGGGGCGTGCCGACTTATGGACCTACTGGCACTCATTCTGGAACTCAATGTTGGGGAACAGACCTCGGAGATGATTATGATTCTGATTCTGATTGGAAACTTAATTATGACTTGAGCGCTTATTCACCACTTATTAAAGAAATCACTTTCTGGCATTACTATGATATGGAAAGTTATGGAGTTGGCTCCAGTTATGATGGTGGAAATGTATCCATTTCTACCGATGGTGGAACAAGTTGGATTATCGTCTATCCCGATGGCGGATACGATGATAATGACATTGTTGGACTTTCTGGTGAACCAGGTTATACAGGCACCACGAGCGACTGGACTTATGCGAGAATCGACCTATCTGCATATACGGGTTCTATAACTAATATTCGTTTCCGTCTCGGAACAGATAGCAGTGTTGATGAACCAGGTTGGTATGTCGACGATGTTACATTCCCTATTCTTCCACAACCGGAGGGATGTGTCGAGGGATATGTCTACGATGTCGAGACATTTACAACGATTGCCGGTGCAAATGTTACCTGCAATGGAGCTTCGACAACTACCGATGCAAGTGGTCATTTCATTCTTTGCAGTGTTCCTGCTGGATATTATCAGGTTAATGGACTCAAATATGGTTATGCTCCAAATTATGCTATGTCGGTGATTGCACAGAACGATACAGCGGGACCTGTTTATATTCCATTGCATAAGTTTGTTATCGACCCGACAGTCGAGGAAGGCGGATTGTTCGGTGGTTTGGCTTATGGACAAAACGATACCGCTGAATTCACAATCTGCAATCCAAATGATGAACCGATGACAATCGGTATTGGAATCGCCCCCGATGCTGGAGATGGTGGACTTTTCCGCTTAGTTAATCCTGATGACGCATCGAGATTTATAGGTCAGAAACTCGGTCGAATCGATATAGATAATCTCGGGAGTTATCTCGAAAAAGCCCGAACTATTACAGATGATAATCCAGCTCACGGAAGACATTCGGCGATTACTGAAATCACCGGTAAAGCTATCGGTGCAATTGTCGATTCATTCGATTTGTCGCCGGAATCGTCGATGCCTTGGGGATTTGGATGTATCGGATTTAATTCGATTCAGTCATATTGGGTGAGTTCGATTGGCGGTACTGGAGGAGAAATAGTTCGAAATATGAAATACAATGCAGATGGAACATTCAGTGGAACTTATTTCCCGAATACTTGGGCTGGTGCTTGGGGTGGAGATATGACCTATGATGGCAGATATATCTGGCAGGTTAATGTCGGTGGCGATGATGACCTTTATCAATGGGATCCATACACAGGTGCTGTCGTGAGTATTCTTTCCGACCCGACTGGCTGGTGGGATGGAATTTCACAGCGTGGTGTCGGTTATGATGCTGCACTCGATATATTCTATCTCGGTGGATGGAATGATAATGTAATTTATGAAATTAAAGGCACAAGCTGGGATAATCCTGGCGAAATAATTCGTGCATGGTCTGACCCATTTGGTGGTCTTGCTGGAATTTCATTCGACCCTGCAAGAAGAACTGTGTGGTGCACGGAAAGTGGAACAGACAATACTATTTGGGAGTTCGACCCTGCAACAGGCACTATTTTAAATGTTTATACATTTAGTTCTCTTGGAAACTTCGCACTTGCAGGCTGTGAAATCGATGCCGATGGCTTGCTTTGGTTCGTTTCGATGAACCAACTCAAAGCTTATGCTATCGAGATTCCTGCTGGTGCAGTTCCTGTTGGAGTTGCGATTGTTCCGCCTACTGTTACTATTCCAGCTAATTCCTGCACGACTATTACTGTGGTTTCATCTGGTCTCGGTGCTCCGGGAATTTATGATTTCGATATTGTGATTACTTATGGTAACGATACATTATTGTATTATCCCGCCGAGATTATAATCTCTAAGGATATTCGACTCGGCTGGAATTTGATTACGGTGCCATTCGATGCGATTCCGAATAATATATGCACGCAACTTTCTGACGATATTGTTCCATTCTATAATGAACCAGGGCATTCCAATATATTCACTTGGGACCCAACTCGTGGAATGTGGGTAATTCCAGATGAATTCGCTCGTGGAGTTGGATATTATCTGCTCGCATGGCGTGACCATTCATCGATAGGCATCATTGGAACACCGTATTACGATGATTTCACAATGACTCTTCCATATTACGGTGGTTCGGCATATCCTGGATGGAATCTTGTCGGTAATCCTGTGAATACGAGAGTCGATTGGAATAATATCGTAGCAGACCCGATTTTCTCGGGAATTTATCCTACATATTATGATAATAAGGGTGGAAGTTATAGTCCAGGTTTCCCTGCTGGTCTCGGTCGCTATATAGACCCATTCCAGGGATTCTTTGTATTCGTTCAACCGGGTGAAATTGGAGTTCTTCCAGTAAGAAACGATGCTATATTCCCTGTTCTCGCAAGAAGTGTATCGACTAAGGATGATGCTCTTCCCGAATTTAGGTTTAGACTCAGTGCAATCGTAGATGGTAACGAGGATAAGTGGAATTACATTGGAACGGATGCTTGTGGTTCCGATGGTTTCGATGATGGACTCGATGCTTTGGTTTCTCCATCTGGTCCAGGTGGTTATGTCGACCGTCTAAGTTTCATTTCAAGTGGTAATATGTTATCCCGTGACATTAGATATGTAATGGGCGATGGCGATGCAAAGACCTGGGAATTCAGAATCGATAATGGCTCTCATGGTGACAATGTTAATATTACATGGAGTATGGACCATGTTCCAGATGATACCGATTGTTCGCAAGGATTAAATCAGATTTATGAGGGCTATACTTTCTGGCTTTATGACCCGATAGCCGATGAATATATCGATATGAGAAGCACCGACCATTATAGTTTCACTTATAGCTCATCCAGAACATTCCAAATAATCGTTAGTGCTACTTTCTTGAATGCCGAGGATAATAAACCTATGAGATTTTCTCTTATGCAAAATGTGCCGAACCCATTCAATTCTGCTACCGAGATTTCGTTTGCACTTCCTGTCGATGGAAATGTCAAACTCGAGGTTCTCGATGTCAGTGGTCGAATTGTAAGAACTGTGCTTTCGGGCAATATGAATGCTGGAATGCACACGGTTGTGTGGAATGGCAAGAATGACAAGGGTCAAATTGCATCGAGCGGCGTCTATTTCTATAGACTTACCGCTGGAAATCTCGATGAAACTCGCAAGATGATGCTTATCAAGTAGCGGTTATGGGGAACTTGCTCATTGTGAATGGGCAATGTATCGCCAAAGAATGAAAATCGAAGCGGTTCTCGAAAGGGAACCGCTTTTTTTAAGATAAAAATCGATTCTATTAAAATTAACTTGAATATTTGAATGAAATCGATAAACTGCTTTTAATATAATGTATTGAAATATTCATTAGTTGAAAATCGGAGGTATATCATTGGATAGACAACTCTATAATGAAATTTTCGACCGATTGGAAAATGCGAAAGTAATGGGTGTATTGAATATTACGCCCGATTCATTTTCCGATGGTGGAATTAATTTCGACCTTGGCGATGCGGTCGATTCCGCAAAGGAAATGGTTCATCACAATGTCGATATTTTAGATATCGGCGGCGAATCGACTCGACCGGGAGCGAGGAATATAACACTCGAAAGCGAACTTCATAGAGTGATTCCCGTTGTTAGATTGCTCGTTAAAAAATTTCCACAGACTAATATCTCTGTCGATACATACAAATCCGAAGTTGCCCGGCAGGCTTTGATTTCAGGTGCTACTTGGATTAACGATATTTCGGGTGGAACATTCTCACCCGATATATTCGATACAGTAGCGAAGCACGATGCGACAATGGTGATTATGCACATCAAAGGCACGCCGCGCAATATGCAGAAAAATCCCCAATACGACGATGTTATCGCAGAAATTGCCGAGTTTCTCGAGAAGCAAACAGAGAAAGCTATAAATGCAGGTGTTCAAAAAGAAAAAATAATCATCGACCCTGGTATAGGATTCGGTAAAAAATATGAACACAATATCACGATATTAAACAATCTCGACAAGTTTAAAGCATTGGGATATAAAGTTCTTGTGGGGACATCTCGCAAGAGTTTCATCGGATATTACACAGATGAACAGGATGCCGCAAAACGAGACCCTGCATCGTTCATTTCATTCATTTGGTCGATTGCGATGGGCGCCGATATAATACGGGTTCACGATGTCGCAGGCACTGTTCAGACATTGCGAATGGCAAAAGTATTTCTCGCCGATAAGGCAAAATAATTTAAAATGTAGGGGTTTGGCATGCCAAACCCCCCAATAAATTTTATGGAATATGTGGTTTGAAATATAGCACGAGAATAAGCTGATGTCTATCGCCATAAGTAATCGACCGTGTAGGAGCGATAAATTGAAGCCAAAGCCGCTCATTATCCAATGCTGGAACATTATATCCTAATGGACCAAAATTAATATCGCTCGCCCATGTTAATGTTGTTTTCACACCATCCCATATCGGTAAAAATGTCGGTATCGCAGCAAGGAGATTCTCGAATCGAGCTCGCAGAACGAATGTATTTTCATCGGGAAGATAAGCGGGGAACCAATCCAATGACGGGTCATAGACCAATAGTCCATAGTCGAGCGGGAAATTGCCGCAGTTTTCAACTAAAGGTGCTGAATAGGGTTCGGTTGTTTTTGTCTCGCAAACGCTTAAAGTGTCGAAATTAACTGTATCGTTAATTAGACAGACCGCAATATTTACGAGCATCATATCGTAATAAGCGGTAAATGAATTCGGCTCCGTGCAAGTTATAGTATGTAAGCGTTCACCACCATCGGACCAATGATTAAATATATAAGCGGTATCTCCAACGAAAACATAATCGATTGGACTGACCTCGATAGTATCGGGCTCGCCATAAGATACCCACCCGGTTGTGATACTTGTCCAACTTGTAATACTGTCGCCGACACGAAACCATCCGTAATGGTCATCAGACGGTATTTTCATCACTCTGATTTTAACATTGCCATCATAATTCGCAATATGCTGAACAGGATTATCGAGTGTATCGAATCTTATGTTACTTGTGAGACCATCATCCCAATCGGTGAAATCGAATCTTATATATCCATCGCTGGATATATCACATCCACTGACCTGACCGCGAACTACTTCACCCGGTGTGAACCAGGCTTCGGCGATTCCAGAACTTTCACCATCGAAGAAATGTGTGCCGATGAATATCGTTCCGAATGTATCGGTAGCAGGATTTTTTGTTATACGATATACATATTGAAATTCATAATTCGCTGTGAAAATAGTATCGCCTGGCAATGGACCGATAGTTCTATCGACAATCGGCGAATCGTCCCAGCCGGTGAAACTATATCTGACAGTATCACCCGACATATCGGGGTTGGTCGCCGCAATTTGATGAATAGAACCGAGCGCCCAGAAGAATGTGAGCGAATCGAGTCCCATAATAGTATCGCCATCGATGATAAATCCGCCCCAGTTCTCTCGCGGGTTTTTCAAAAGTGTAACGGTAATTCCAGTTCCATAAATAGCTACAGCGGATTCGGGTTCATCGACAGTGAAACTCGTGGAATAGTGCATAGAATCGGCATCGGAAAGTCCACTCCAGCGGTCGAATACGAACAGTGTTCCAGCCCAGAATATTGTGGAATCTGTATAAAGATTTGCGGTTGCACCATCGTCATACCAGCCATCGCCGGATTGAATCGGTGTTCCACCGCCGCCGCCAGCATACCCTATCCCGATTCGGTATTGGGTTAAAAACTGCCAGTTTATATCGGTATTTGTCCCGATAGTGAAAACGATGTGATTCGAATCGCCTATCGATGGCACAGAACCCGTTCCCATCCAGCCGGTGCATATATGCCGGGTTCCTGGCTCAAATAAAGTATCCTCGACTGTCGCATCGATTGCGGTTCCAGGCGGATAGTAATGCGTTCCAGCAGGAGGATTTGGATTGCCGAATAGCGATGTAACATTCAATATAACAGCATCGGATAGTAGATACCATTGCCAGATAACAGATGAATGCTCGGTTATAGTGAAATAGAACGAATCGAGTGGACTACTCGCAGGTGCCGACCCAGTTCCGATAAATCCAGTGGAAATCATCGTATCGGCGGGCGATGTAACTCTGCCAGTAATATAAGTGCCATCGACATACCAGTGCATTCCATTAGGCGGTTCGGGAGTATCGAATTCGCTGTATATTTCGAGACTCCAGCGAACAATACCATCCCATATCCATGTGATAACTGTATTTTCGTTAATTGTGAATGAAGTCAAATGCGATGCTCCCGATGGCAAAACCGAACCCGTGCCGAGCCATCCTGTGCAGTGATGCCATACGCCACCGACATATACGGATTCCTCGACAGTTGCGGTTACTATCGTTCCAATAGGATAAACTGTCATTCCCGATGGTGTCGGTGAGCCATAAGGCGAATATACCGATAGTGTGCATACTGCGCCTGTCCAATATTGCCAATTCCAGGTGATATCGGATGGTTCATCGATTGTGAATATAACCGATGTTCCCGAGCCGCTATCGGGAACCGAACCTGCTCCATTCCAACCCGTGCAGAAATACCAGCCATCTGGCGATGTAACCGATGCGGTAATCTCGGCACCATCGGAATAATAACCTGTTCCCGCTGGCGGATTCGGCGAATCGTATCCACCCGGATTATTCACAGTGAATGGGTAAGTTATCGGTCCAGTCCATTGCCACACTATCCATGAATCCTCGTTAATCGTGAATGTAACCGATGGTGTATCGCCCGAATCGGGAACAGAGCCGCCACCGAGCCATCCGATACAATATCGCCATTCACCAGCGGCGAATACCGAATCCTCCGCATAACAGGTGATTTCAGTTCCAATCGGGAAATAACTTACTCCAGATGGCACAGGACTGCCATAAGCCGAAAATACCATAAGCATAACGATATCGCTCGTGTCCGTCTCGACAACCCAATTCCAGGTTATAGACGATGGTTCGCCGAGTGCGAATGTCGCACTATCGCCATAGCCATCGCCGAGCGAACCTGTTCCATCCCAGCCGATAACATAAGCTGTGTCATCGGGCGATGTAACATAAGCGGTTATGAAACTTCCCTCGGAATACCAATGTGTGCCGACAGGCGGTTCTGGCGAATCGTATCCCGATGGATTATAAACTGTGAATGTATGTTCGGTTTCATAATTCCACCAGATTTCGGAATTTTCCCATATAGTAAATGTCATTGAGCAACTGTCGCCCGTTACGGGGGCAGAACCAGAACCTGTCCACCCCTGACAAATATATCTCGTATCGGTTCCAGAATAGGTTGTGCAAGGGACGGAATAATTGACCGAACTCCCTTGGTCGAAGAATAGTGTTTCATCGCCTATGACAGGATTATGCACGATAAACATCAACTGGTCTATCCATAGCCAGTTCACCGATGCCGAATCCGTCATAGTGAAAGAATAAGATGTTCCACCGCCGCTGGCAAGTGCACCTGTCCCCATATAACCTATGCAAGTCATATGCTCGATTATATCCGGCGATGTAACCGAGCCATTTTGAGTCGAGCCATCCTCGAACCAGTATTCACCCACAATGGGAATAGGATTGTCATAATCGCTAAACACTGCAAAATGATATTGATGAATCCATTGTGCCTGTTCCACAGCACCGCCGGTAACCGTAAATGTCGCAGGATTATCGCTGCCAGAATACTGTGAGCCGGTCCAGTCATCGAAATAATATCGTTCTCTGCCGGTGCCATCGGCGATAGAATCTATTTGAATTACCGCATTCGTGCCATCCTGATACCAATTTTCACCGCTCGGTGTGCCGTGTCCATTGGCATCGACCGTGATATAATAATCTGTTACGAAATCCGCCGTAAATGTAGTTCCAGTATTGACAACCACATTGCGCAAAATTACACTCGGACCATCTTCCCAGCCGATAAACCTATATCTGCCATCGGTTGCGAACAATGCGAGTGAATCTACTAAAATTTCATGCGAACTGCCGAGTGAAACAAAAAGCGTGCAGGGCGAAGTATACCAACTGCCATCGACACGAGCGGAATCGGGTCCCGCATTAGTTTGCACGATGAATTGTGCACCTGCAAGAGTATATTCGGCATCTGCGGTATATGGCGCATCCATAGTGATAGTAGTCGAATAGGCATTCGGGTCGGTAACTGGCGCACCTGTCCATTGCGTAAAGTCGTATCTAACACCACTATCCCAGACATATTGGTCTGCAGAAATCGGGACAACTGTTCCATCATTGTGCCAACCCGCACCTGTGAGTGTCGGAGCTATCGGTGTGCCAGAATATGTAAGTGTCAATCTATGCTGAGTTGTCCAGTTTGCAATGACCGTGTGAGTCGTGTTCATTGTCATCGAGGTCGATTGTGATGAGTTCACACCTGTTGCGTCGCCTGTCCATGTATTGAAAATATATCGGGTTTCACCGGCGTAGATTATGCTGTCATTGACGCATCCATAGGCGGTCGAGCCATTGTCATACCAGTTCTCACTGCCGACGCAAGGTGATGAATGACCGTTTTCATCGACCTCGAGCCACCACTGTTCACGATAATCTGCGACAATCGAGTCCGAACCCGAAATTGTTCCCGCAGGCGGAATGACACAGAACCATCGGTGAGTTGCCGAACTGCCCGACGAGTTAAATCCATAACTGTATGGATGTGTCGAACCGATGGCAGCCCAGAAAGCATAGCAGTTGCTATCCCAGACATTGTGTGGCGAGCCATCGACAGTAACAATCGCATAATTCGACGATGATAGGGGAGAGCCGACTACTGTCTGTGCGCAGAATGCCACACGATATTCGCTGTTCCAGTTTGCCACAGCGGTTCTTGCAGCAGTCATCGTAATCGAATTCGATGCAGAACTATTTGTTCCCGATGCATCGCCACTCCAATGGTCGAATACATATCGTATTCCGCCGACACCTGTTACGATAGAATCGTTGAGGCAAGCTTGCACCGATGTGCCGTGATTATACCAGCCCTCTCGTCCAGCACAGGGCGATGAATGCCCGTTCTGATTTATATCGAACAACCACTGTTCGGCATAGTATGCACGAGTAGTATCTCCTGCCGAAATCATTCCCGATGGAGGCGATGAGCAATACCATCGATGCGTTGCACCACTTCCAGAAGATGTCGATGAGAACGAATAGTTGTGCGAACTTCCAGTTGCAACCCAGACATCGTAAGGATGTCCATCCCATAGACTATGTGGAGTTCCATCGAGTGTTAAAGTAGAGTGATTGCCCGATGACATATCGGTTCCAGATGTTGTTGTATATGCTTCAAAAACGAGATGATATTCGCCATTGAAATTTGCGGTAACAGTCCAGTTGCTCGATGGCGATGTTATCGTGTGAGTTTGTCCTCCACCATCCGACCAACTATACCAGACATATCGGTTCATTCCAGAATACTGCGGTGAATTGACCGAAATCGTGTGATTTGTTCCAGGAAGCCAATAAAATGTGATAGGTGCAGTGTGCGAAGTTCCATCGACAATAACTTGAAGTCCTGCAGGATTACTGGCAACAGTGGTTGCGGGCAAATATGCAACATTATAACTTCCCCAGCAATATCCACTTCTTTGAATCGATGCAGTATTAGTGTATGATGAACCGTGATAAATTTTAACTCTACCCCCACCGCCAGATAAACCAGAACTGCCATTTGCACCATTACCTTGATGACTTCCTGTATGGGCACCACCGGAGCCGCCGCTGCCACCTGAACCACCATTTGCACGGATATTTCCAGAAAGAGACATACTTTCACCCATCAAAAGGACTCCTCCTCCGGAGCCGCCGCCGCCACCACCGCCACCGCCACCGGGACTGTAATACGATCCATCTTGAAGCCAACCGTCATCTTCGTATCCATCCGAACCGTAGCCACCACTGCCTCCATTTTCACCATTAGCGGTAAGTGTTCCAGATGAAGATAATCTCAATGCTTTTAGCTCGATTGCGCCAGCACCCCATCCACCTCTTCCGCCAGAAGATGGATATTGATAAT
>JAGGZE010000160.1 GCA_021162205.1 bacterium | reverse complement strand
GTCATAAGTAAAATACAAAACCAGACTTAAAATCACGAACGCACGGTATGAGCATTCGAAATGGACATATGTTCAAAAAAGTTAAGCGACTTCACTTTGTCGGTATCGGCGGAAGTGGAATGAGTGGAATCGCCGAAATTCTTATCAATCTCGGCTATCATATCACGGGTTCGGATATGAGGCAGACAGCGGTTACTAACCGTCTCGAGGAACTCGGTGCGGTTATTTATTATAATCATTCTGCAGAAAATGTCGGCGATGCCGATGTTGTAGTAATTTCATCCGCTATACATGGTGATAATCCAGAATTGATTTCTTCTGCGGAACGCGGTATTCCTGTTATTCGAAGAGCTGAAATGCTCGCCGAATTGATGAGAATGAAATACGGTATCGGTATCGCTGGAACTCACGGCAAAAGCACTACTACATCGATTGTCGGCGAAGTTCTTACCGAGGGCAAACTCGACCCGACTGTGATTGTCGGTGGAATCGTGGCGAATTTGCGCTCGAATGTAAGATTGGGAACAGGAGAATATCTTGTCGCAGAAGCCGACGAGTTCGACAAGTCGTTTCTGAGACTTTCTCCGACAATCGCTGTCGTTACGAATATGGAGCGCGAGCATATGGAATGCTATGGCGACGATATCGAGGAATTGCGCGGTGCATTTGTCGAATTTATGAATAAAGTGCCATTTTACGGTGCAGTAATTTTGTGTATCGATGAACCGCCGCTTCAAGAAGTTCTCCCCGAAATCGAACGAAGAATTATAACATATGGGCTTTCGACTCAAGCGGATGTCCGTGCTGTTAAAGTCGATTTCAATAAAAATGGCACGAACTTCACAGTCATCGCCGATGGAAACACACTCGGGGAAGTTCACACGAATTTAATCGGATTGCACAATGTCAAAAACTCACTCGCCGCAATCGCTGTCGGTCTCGAGGTCGGTCTCGAATTCGAGTCAATAAAGCGAGCATTGGCAAATTTTCAAGGTGTTTATCGCAGATTCCAGACAAAAGGCGAAATCGATGGGATACTTATTGTCGATGATTTTGGTCATCATCCCACTGAAATTCAGGTAACTCTTCAGGCAGCGAAAATGGCATACAATGACCGCAGAATTGTGGCAGTTTTCCAGCCGCATCTCTATTCGAGAACTCATGAGTTCTTTCAGGAATTCGGCAAGGCATTTCTCGATTCCGATGTGCTTGTGATAACCGAAATATATGGCTCTCGTGAACAGCCCATGGAGGGTGTTTCAGCCGAGATGATTGCTCGTGCTGCAAAGGATTATGGTCATCGTAATGTATTTTTTGAATCGGATAGTCAAAAAATTCCCGAATTATTGGAAAAAATAGTAAAATCAGGCGACCTTGTTATTACAATCGGTGCTGGACCTATATGGAAAGTCGGGATGGCGTTTTTAGAGAGATTAGAAAAGCGGCATATAAATAAATTAGATGATAAGGATAATACTTCACCCGATATCGAAACTACCGGTGAATTTATAGACGAAGAAATCGATAATAAAAAACTAATGGCAATGGCAATGTAAAAATGACCGATTGGAACAACATATCTGAAAAATTAAGCGATTTCGGCATTGTCGAACGCGACAAAAGACTTGCCCAACTGACATCGTTCGGCGTCGGTGGACCGGCAAAAATTGTGCTTAAATCGTTCGACAAAAATCGGCTCATCGATTGTATGAAAATTATATGGGATAAAAATCTTAGCTACTATATCATCGGCAAAGGCACGAATTTACTGGTTTCTGACGATGGCTTCGATGGAATAATAATCCAAATCGATGGTGGCTTGGATAATATTTCACAAATAGATGGCAATATTTGGCAATGGCAGTCTGGCATATCGCTGAAATCTGCAATCGAAACCTGTATCGACAATGGATTCGGCGGTATCGAGGAATTAGCGGGAATACCGGGTTCTGTCGGTGGAGCAGCTATTATGAACGCAAGCGCTTATGATGTCTCGTTTTTCGATAAAGTCAAAAGTGCTGACATTCTAATTCTCGAAGCTGGAATCGAAAAAATCGAATCGGCGAAATTTAAACCGAAATATCGCGGTATCGAAATTCCCGATGGTGCAATACTAATTTCGGTCGAACTCGAACTCGATGAAGTAAAACCGATAGTTGCCAGCCAAAAAGTTTTGAAAGTTTTAGCTTTGCGTGCAAAAAATCAGCCGATAGATAAAAAATCCGCAGGTTGTATTTTCAAAAATCCCGATGGAATGCACGCAGGAAAACTTATAGACGACGCAGGTTTGAAAGGTATCTCGATAAACGATGCAATGGTATCGCCCATTCATTCGAATTTTATCGTGAACAATGGCAAAGCTTCGGCAACAGACATTATGAAACTTATCGAAATCGTAAGAAAAAAAGTATTTGAAAAATATTCGGTCGAACTCGAACTCGAAGTCAAAACATTAGGTTTTTGATATATAAGGATAATGAAATGAAAAAAACAATTCGCATATCGTCAATAGTTTTAGCGTTTATGGTCCTTGGAATAAGCTGGGCATTGAGCAGTTCGTATTTCACTATCCGCAGAATCGAATTCTACGGGTTGGATACTGTGTCTGAAATGCAAATTCATAAAAAATTGACTTTCCATAGAGGTGAAAATTTGCTTTCGATATCTACCAAAAAAGCAGAACGGGAAATTCTCACGGATAGAAGAATCGAAAGCGTTACAATTAAAAAATGCTATCCAGATGGTGTAATCGTGGAAATAAATGAGAAAAAACCGCAATATCTGCTGAATTGTGGCGAACTTTGGGGAGTAACAAAAAATTGCGAGGCAATTCCGATTAAGGATTATAGAAAATTGCCTAATCTGCCGATTATCGATAATAAATGGGAATTAAACCCCAAAGCATATTATCCGATTCCAGATTCATCTGTAATATATACGGTTGCATTCTTAAATCGCATTTCGAGAGAGCGTCCTGCATTCCTCGATGAAATATCGGAAATTTACTCACCGAATCGCGGGGAGTATGAAATTTACCTATTGCAAGGCGGCATCGAAGTTAGAATGATAGATAAGCCCGAAACACTTGATAGGTTGGCGATAATTATGAATAAATTAAGAAAAGATGAAATCGACGCTATTGAAATCGACCTTCGCTTTCCCGGACAGGGAATCGTAAGGTATAATCCGAAAAATACTAATAAGTTAGTGAAACAGGAGTCAAATAATGGATGAAATTCTTGCAGGAATAGATGTCGGCACCTCGAAAACAGCGGTTATAATAGCCGAAAGCACAAATGAAAGTTTGAATGTGCAAGGATTCGGTGTATCTCAAACAAGTGGTGTAGTGCGTGGAATAGTTACCAATATAGAGAAAGCTGAACGGGGAATTTTTCGAGCGCTTTCGATGGCAGAAAAACAGGCACAATTGAAAGTTAAACAGGTAGTGGTTTCATTCGGTGGAAGCCAGACAAAAATGATTAAAAGCCATGGTGTTATCACGATTCCCAAAGAACGAGGAACAGTAAATTATAATGATAGAGCAAAACTTATCGAATCTGCAAAAAGTGTTCCTCTTCCACAAGATGCACAGATTATCGATTATGCTATCAATGATTTTATCGTGGATGGTGCCAGAGGAATCGATGACCCAATAGGTATGTCGGCATCTAAACTCGAGGGCGATGTTCTTCTATTTGTAACGCAAACACCGACAATCAGCAATTTAATGAAAGCACTCGAGAATGCTAATGTCATCCCGACAGATATTATCGTCTCACCGCTCGCATCCGCAAATGCTGTGCTTACAGACGAAGAAAAAGAACTCGGTGTGATTCTTATCGATATCGGAGCGGGCAATACCGATGCTGTTATATATCAAAGAAATCATCCACAGTTTGTAACCAGTGTGCCTTATGCAGGTGAAAGCGTTACACACGATTTGATGGTCGGATTAAAACTTCCCAAACAGTCGGCGGAAGAACTCAAACAGAAACAAGGTTGTGCATTAAAAGATGGTATCGTCGAGGATATCGATGTAAAAATTATGGGCATCGGTGGAAGAGAACCGCGCATCGTCAAAAAAAGCTTTATCTCGGTGATAATAGAAGCGAGACTCGAGGAAATACTTTCTATGGTCGCAGAGCAAATAAATAAAAACGGAATAGAATTAAATGGTGAATCGTTTCCAGCAGGCATAGTGCTTACAGGTGGAACGACCCTAACTTCTCAAATTGTGTTTCTCGTGGAACGAATACTAAAATTGCCCGTGCGAATCGGATTGCCCGGCGATAGAAATCCTATTCCCGATGGAATGAATACACCCGATTACCACATCGCTTGGGGGTCATTGCTTATCGCATCACAAAGGCACAATTTTAATGAAATGCTCGAACTCGATAGAGGAAAATTCCCGGTGTTTTGGAATCGAATAAAAAATTGGGTATTGAAGAAACTTTGAAATAACAATAACAAACAGGAGGTATCAAAATGGTATTCGAATTAGCACAGGATGTTGTAGAGTTAAGTTCTGCGGCACGGCTAATGGTGATGGGGACTGGCGGTGCCGGTGTAAATGCAGTCAATAGAATGATTGCCACAGGACTGCCTTGTGTGGATTTCATTGTGCTCAACACAGACAATCAGGTTCTCGAGCGCAGTGCCGCACCGATTAAACTCTGTATCGGAAAAAAACTTACCAAGGGGCTCGGTGCCGGTGGAGACCCCGAAATCGGCAAAAAAGCCGCCGAGGAGGATAAAGACATTATCGCCGAACAACTCGATGGTGTCGATATGCTCTTTATAACAGCCGGTATGGGAGGTGGAACAGGAACAGGAGCATCGCCGGTGGTAGCAAAACTCGCAAAGGAAATGGGTATTCTAACAGTCGCTGTCGTTACTCGACCATTCAATTTCGAGGGAAAAACTCGTTTCGAGTATGCTGAAAAAGGGCTCGATGAATTGAAAGGAGTCGTCGATACATTGATTGTAATTCCGAACGAGAAACTTTTAAGTCTTGTAGAAAAGGAAACATCGTTCGAGGATTCATTTAAAAAAGCCGATGAAGTGCTTTTCCAGGCAACTCAGGGAATTTCCGAACTCATTACAAAACCTGGACTTATCAATCTCGATTTTTCCGATGTGCGTTCTGTGCTTAGAGAACGCGGCGGCGATGCCCTGATGGGAACAGGAATAGCATCACAGGAAGATGGCACAGTAGAGGCGGCTCGACGAGCGATTTCCTGCCCACTTTTGGACAATGTCTCGATTTCAGGGGCTAAGGGAGTTCTCATCAATATTACAGGTGGTTTGAATCTTTCTCTCGTCGATGCCTCTGAAGCTGCAACTCTTATCGCAGAACAGGCTGGTCATGATGCCGATACGAAATTCGGTGTCGTTATAGATGAGGAACTTCAAGACCAAGTTAAGGTTACGGTTATCGCTGCCGGTTTCCAGAAAAAACAAAAAATGAGAAGACAGCAGCATAGTCAATCGTCGATTTCACAGCGGTTCAATAAGTCGATGGATATTTTTTCCGCCGAAAAACAAGAGGACAACACATACCATAGAAACTACGATAGGCAGAAAAGAAACAATGAAAGTCGAAACATAAATGAAAATCATTTCGAGAATATCGAACCGATGCAAACCGAGTCTATTCCCGAACGAGAACCGACATTTGTAACAGCATCCGCAAATATGCCTGCACGAGAACATAGAAATGAACAGCGAATAGATAATCCCGAAAATGAGAATTCAAAATCGGCGGGTCTGCTCGATTTTTCTCCCGATGATTATGAAATCCCGGCATTCATACGAAGAAAGAAAGCATCAAGCGAGTAGCAATACTCATCATTAAGTCACCTCCTTGCAAAACCGCTTGCACTTATTGTTAGTGTGGGCGGTTATTTTTTGATTTATTATGCCTAAAACTCTAATAAAAAATCTTAACTAAAATCTTGACTAAAAAAAAATAATAACTATATTTTGAAAAATTTATCGAGGAGGATTATAATGAAGCGCAAGATTATTGTTTTTATTCTATTGTTTTCGACCTTGTTAATCGCTAATGAAATCGACACTGCAAATGTGAAAATGGATGCATCTAAATGTTTTTTCATTAATTCAAAAACCGGCTCTAAAATTGCCGAATGGGGAACTTACGACTGGGTTGGAAAACTTCAGAACGATGGTGAAATATGGGTTTTCCCTGCAATGCTTGGAACAAAATATTTTTGGGTGAATACCGAAACAGGTCAAAAAATCTGGGGAGAATATGAAGATGTGGAAAATCTTGAATTCGCTGGGGCCTGTCATCTTTTCAAAGCATTAAGGAAAGGCAAATTCGCATGGATAAGTTGCAAAACAGGTAAACCCATCGGCAATTTTTACGAGGATGTTTGTTGTATCCAGCACACAACCGATAAATGGGTTTTTCAAGTTAAGGAAAAAAATATGTGGCAATGGGTCGATGTGAAAACGGGTAAAAAATTGTGGGGGAAATATGTATCATTAGGCGACCTCATCCCTATCGAAGATTTTTGGGTTTTCTGGGCTCAAAAAAATGGCAAAGAATATTGGATAAATACAAAGACAGGGAAAGCAATAGGTAAAGGATATGAACAGGTCTGTTGTATCGACGATATAGCCGACCGTTGGGTATATTGGGCTAAAAATAAAGGTAAATCTTTTTGGGTCGATGCGATGACAGGCAAACCTGTGAACGAATGGGGTCGATGGGATGACCTTTGCTGCATTCAACAGCTTAAGGATGGAAGATGGATTTTCTGGGTTAAGGATGGCGCTAAAGAGTTCTGGTTTAATGTAACCGATAATAAAAAATATAACGATAAAGATTGCACAAAAGAATATGCTAACTGAATTAATTCCCGATGATTTCAAATCCGGTTTTATTGCGATATTGGGGCGTCCAAATGTAGGTAAATCCACTTTACTCAATAAACTACTCGGTGAAAAAGTAGCGATTATCACTCCTAAACCGCAGACTACTCGTAATCGTATTCTTGGAGTTCTCGATAAAGAAAATTTCCAGATTGTTTTTATAGATACACCGGGAATTCATAAGCCGATTCATCGTTTAGGTGAAATCCTTGTGAAAAGTGCATATTCTGCCACAAGAGATAGCGATATAAATCTGTTTCTAATCGATTCCGCCAATGGATTTAATTCAGAAGACATCGAGATTATTAGAAAGATTTATAGTAAATCCAATACCCCATTGATTTTAGCAGTCAATAAAATCGATATAAATTCCGATATCGACATCGATGAAATCGAGCGAAAAATTCGAGCTATCACCGATATTGGAGCAATCGTTCAAATCAGCGCTCTAAATGGCACAAATCTCGATTTACTGCTCGGTGAAATTATTAAAATATTGCCGAACGGTCCTCGATATTATGACAAGGATTTTTTAACCGATGTCGGTAATGCGCAAACCGCCGCTGAAATCATTCGCGAAAAGCTGATAATATCTCTTCATCAGGAAGTTCCATACCAATCGGCTGTGATTGTCGAAACATTCGAGCCGAAAAAAGATAACCCGAAAATTTTTCATATTCAAGCAAATATCATAGTCGCTCGCTCGGGGCAGAAAGCTCTCGTTATCGGCACTAAGGGCAAAAGAATCAAGCAAATCGGCACATCTGCAAGAATCGAACTCGAAAAAATATTCGATAAAAAGATTTTTTTGGAATTGTGGGTGAAAATTCGCCCCGATTGGTTCAAAAAAGATAAATTTATCAAGGAATATGGCTATTATTAATTTTTGAAAAAGAGGTTTTTCCCAAACCCTTTTCTAAAAAACTTTAGTCTTTCCGGCAACCAAAGGTCAACAGAAAGAACCTTCGGGTGTTTTCATCCTTCACGATTGAAAAGTCCTTCCG
>JAGGZE010000043.1 GCA_021162205.1 bacterium | reverse complement strand
TTAGGTATAGCCATTTTTACCTCTGTTTTGTCGCCATCTCGACAACTTTTTCGATTGCCTCATAAGCAATCGCACCCGCACGAACCAATTTTATATCGGGATAGTTCGATACATCGACCATCGTAGAGGGCGGTCCCGATAGTTCGATTTCTGGGAATACGAAAATACCATCGACAAATTCATCGAACTGGGCAATAATATCCATCGGTTTGGTCATTGGATTTTGTTGGTTAAAATTCACACTACTCGATGTCATCGGCTCACCCAAAATATCCAAAATCATATCGGCGAACCACGATTGACTGATTCTGAATGCGATTTTGCCATCCTCGATAAGTTCGGCTGACAATTTCGCATCCTGTGTCGGTTCGGTAAGCAATGTCAATGGACCGGGTTCGAATGCATCGATTATCGATAGAAATTTTTCAAAATTTTTCACATACTTATTCAGCCAATCGAGTTTCAGCAAGATAATTTGCGGTTTATCGAGTGGACGTTTTTTTATCCTATTGATTTGCCTTATACCACTAAAATTTTTAGCAGCCGAACTGAAACCATACAGCGTATCCGCTGGAAAAATGATAATCCCATTATCCCTAAGGATTTGTGCTGCCTCGTAAGCGGGTGCTTTTTCCAATCCATCGCCCCCTATGTATTTTATCGATGTCATACTGCAATATATAAGCGATTTTAATTCAAAAGTCAATTAAGTTAATCGACAAGTCTTTTCATAAGTTGATATGATGTTGTTCGTCGAACCCCCGAAACACTGGCACATTCATCAACATGTTGCTTCACGAATTCTAAGAAGAAAAACATAAAGTTCAGTTTCCTTTTCGCTGAATCCTGCCTTTATCTATCCTCTATTTTGGGTTGTTCAGTTATTGAACAATGAATTTAATATACCCATATAGATTCCTATGTCAAGTCATTTTTGAAAAATTTCATCCTAAATGAAAGAAAGAAAATGTAGCTTAAAATGGCATTATAAAAGCAAAAGCGGTAAATAATTATTGTGTTATTTTCGGGACCACCTAAATTAGATATAGTAATCTACAAAGAGGTTCCAATGACAATACACAAAAAGACACGACTAACCCCGATTCAGCGACGAGAGATTTATGATGCTTATCACAAACACAAGCAACGAGTGTGTGTCTGGCTCGTGAATACCATGTTTCGCGCCCCACAATCTACAAGATATTGAAGCGAGGTCGTCGAAATGATTTTTCAATTCACAAAAGCACTAATAGCCGGTTTCGTTGCTTAAAATGTGGCATCAAACGCTTGGCGAAAATTGAAGCTCAGATAGAAAATCGTCTAAAACTCCAATCTAAACGGTATAACAAAGACTATCCTGGTCAAATGATACACTGCGACACAAAGCGACTTCCCCCGTTAGAAGGTCAAAAAACAACCGAGACCAGAGAGTATCTTTTTATCACCATAGACGATTTTTCAAGAGAACTTTTCGCAGCCATACTTCCCGATAAAACACAGTATTCGGCAAAGAAATTTCTCGAACAAGTTGTCGATGAATGCGCTTACACAATAGAACAATACTACACAGACAACGGCAAAGAATACAAAGGCGACCCGAAAAACCATGCATTTATGAAAACCTGCACTGAATATAAAATAGAACAACGATTCGCACGAGTAAAACATCCGCAAACTAATGGAAAAGCTGAACGAGTCATCCGAACAATAATGGAACTATGGCACAATAAAACCCGTTTTGATTCATCAGCTCATCGCAAAAATGAATTGACACGATTTGTCAATTTTTATAATTTGGTTAAACCGCATAGTGGAATTAATGGAATAACACCAATGGAAAAACTTATAAAATATTTTTATCCCGAAAAGCTGTAAATAACGCTCAAAAAAATAACAGATGAATAAATAAAATTTGTGAATATATCACCCCTTCGGGTGTTTTCTGTGCGTTGCATTTTTCTGAATCCCGATGAAGTCGGGACCTTGTTCCACAAAAGTGGAACAATTCCCTGCAACACCTGCTCAATCGAACATAACTTTACCTCTTTCCATAGTGTAAAGCTATTTCAAGACAGAACACAATCTATAATGGATTTGTCAAATCCTTTTTGTGCAAAATTTGGTGGAATAAGTTGCTTTTTTCATTTCAGTTCATATATTTATAAAAAGGAATCATTATTATATAACACTTTGCAAATGCTTATTTTCCACTGAAATTATGAAATGTAATTTATTTATAACATTGTTTATACTATTTATTGGATTGTTCATCTCTAACGCCACCGAAATAGTTAAAATATCTGCGGGAGTCGAGCATAATTTGGTTCTTTTAGACGATGGCACTGTTTGGACATGGGGAAACAACTGCTGCGGTCAACTTGGGAATGGCACAACCGACAGTTCTAATGTGCCGATTCAGGTTCACGGGGTAGATAATATCGGCTATCTCGACAATATTATCGATATTTCCGCAGGATTTTATTATTCACTTGCTCGCAGTGTCGATGGTTCTGTATTTGCTTGGGGAAACAATGATTACGGTCAACTGGGCGATGGCAATGTAATCCAGCGGAATATTCCCGTTCAAGTTCTCGATTCGGCAGGAATAGGGTTTCTCGCCAACATTATAGAGATTTCTGCGGGAGCGCTACATTGTGCCGCAATCCGAAACGATAGCACGATTTTTGTCTGGGGTGGAAATCGCGGCGGCGAATTGGGAATCGGAACATCGGATACTTTATCTCATTCATTTCCTATTCACACTCTCGATATAGACAGTTCGGGTCTTCTCACAGGAATCGTTAAAATTTCGGCTGGTTCGGAATATAATCTCGCCCTGCGATACGATGGAACGGTTCTTTCCTGGGGTGCTAACAGCGATGGCCAACTTGGAAACGATACCACACTGTGCAGATACCTTCCCGATTTCGTTCTCGGCTCGATTGGAGACGATACATTGCGCGATGTTATAGCAATTTCCGCTTGCCCTCTCGGCGTACTTTTTACTTATGGACACAGCTTTGTCATCGAGACAGATAGCACTGTATGGTCTTTCGGCAGAAACGACAATGGACAACTCGGTATAAATTCGACAACTCCTGCGAAAACACCCGTTCAGGTTATGGGACAATACGGCATCGGATTTCTGGAAAATGTTATCGCTATCGATGAGGGAAGAGAATTTAGCGTCGCGCTGAAATCGGATGGCACGGTTTGGGCTTGGGGCAATAACTATTTCGGGCAACTCGGCGACGGCACGACAAACGACAGACTGACACCCGTGCAAGTTCACGGCGAATACGACATCGGCTTTTTAACCGACATCGTTGCAATTTCAGCATCGCAACATCACAATCTCGCGCTCAGAGTGGATGGAACTTTATTCGCGTGGGGACGGAATAATTGCGGTCAACTCGGCGACGGAACATTCATCGATAGACATTATCCTGTGCAGGTTATACCTATTCCTCTTGGAATTGAAAACTATTATTACAATATACCGCAGGATATTTCGGTCGAAGTATATCCCAACCCGTTCAATTCATCGTGTAGAATTATTGCGCCGGAAAATGCGGAAATAGAGATATACGATTTGCGGGGAAATATTGTAGGGTCGAGGCGTGCCTCGACCGATATTGCGGCGGATATAAAAACGAGCGACGCAAGCGTCGCCCATACAAACCGCACATTCGTTTGGACACCCGACAAATCGATTTCATCGGGAATATATCTTGTTCGCGTTTTTTTAGGAAAACAAACAATTGTTAAGCGAGTTGTATTTCTAAAATAGAAATAACATCTAAAATATTCTAAATCAATCGACTTCGATTGTAATCGAAAATGTTTTTATCGGCTCTTTGCCTTTTTCCCACGGACGATGATAGACTAACTCCAATGATTCTCGACCGGTATTCACTGTGCGAAAGGCAAGTGTCTGTGTTCCCGGTGCGCCAATCAGATTCGATTCCGGCTCGAATTCCGATTCTTTAATTCGGTGAAGCAGTTCGCATTCGCCGCTTTGTTCCCAGATATAGCCTGTTGTAGGATTGCCTTTTAATTTCACGACGAGAAATTGCCCTTTTTGCAATTTTATCGTCTGCCCATTTTTGCTCCCGTCGAGCACCACATATTTCGACGACGATTTGCATCCCCCTAAAACTGCAAGCAGAATGAGAAACAAGCATATTATCGGATATATTTTCATATCGATACTCCCGCTATTTTAGAAATTGCATTTTCATCGTTCGCATTTCATCGCCGACTTTCAATTTGACAAAATATATTCCCGATGACATAGAACTTCCATGCGAATCTTTCCCATTCCAGGATGCTCGATAAAATCCAGCATTCATTTCACAATTTATTAGATTGCAAATTTCTCTACCCATAACATCGTATATGGAAAGTCTGACATCACTTTTTTGTGGAATACCATATTCCAACACTGTGGATGAATTGAATGGATTCGGCAAATTTTGTCTCAGGACGATATCCTGTGGAACTGTGGCGATATTGTCCGAACTATTTTCACTGTCGAGAGATATTTCTTTATGTAAAGCAGAAACACTCGGCAAATGTGCGCTCGTATTGTCCTTCGGTGATGGTAGAGTAAAAACATCCATAGAAATCGGTGCCTCGAACGGTATCGAATTTATAGGTATTAGTGTCAATTCTATTTTCTGCGCGCCTTGAGAAAAGTATAACACAATGCCGTCTTCAAATTCCTTAATGTTTGCATTGTCGGATGAAACATTATGATGTTCCAACGAAAAGATATTGCCGTTCCATTTTAATCTAACTGTGAGACAGGTTGTTTCCGACAATGGCGTGATATCGAGATTGAGAACGATGTGCTTACCATCCGTATCGCCGACTACATAACCGGAAAAATTGGCGTTTACGGTTTGCTCCCGCGGAAAAGCGATGGAGACGAAAAGCAACATTGCAACGATAACGACTGTGAAATGTATCTTCATTTTTACCTCCGATTAAAATTTTATTACTATATCGTCCAAATATATATCGTAATGTCCTCCGACGATGACCGATGGAGCATCGAAGTGTATAGCGATTTTATCTACAAGACTATTGGGTGGAATATAACTGCCGAAATGAACTTTTACTCTATTCCAATGCCCGATTTGGTCCTGGCGCAATTGAGGAGCATAAATTACACCATCTTCATCTGGAACATAATATTGCGAAAGCCAGGAATCGCTGCCATCGAGATGTTTTAAGTGCAAGTCGATTACCGCATTCCCATAAGTTGCAGGAAATTCAAAATTATAAAAAATACTGAATTCCAACTCGCCATTTGCGGTAAGCAGTAGTTCGTTCGATACATCGAGTTCCCAAAAATCGTATCCGAATCGGCAGGGGCTGAAACCTGTAACCTCGCCCGATGTTTTTAAATAGTGGTCGCCACTTGTCGGATTTGGTTCCGTCGGACCGATATCGCCGATACCGAATATATCACATGTATCGTGTGATAGGTCTGCATTTTCGGAATATTTCAAATCATTAGCCACAAACCCTTCGGGGTCATACGGTTCAAAAGATATAATGTAGGTGCGTCTCAACATAAAATCATCTATATATCCCTCGGCACCAGAATCCGCTTTCACCCAGACAGATTCGACAATTCGTGTCGAATCGCTGCTGGAAAATGTATCGGGAACCGCATTGCGATATTCTGTGCGCGATGTCGTGGTTATATTCGGAAACCAGATAATTCCGTCTATACCGCTGATTTTATATCCGAGTGTAATCTGTGGTGAACCAGGTTCGAGCCAGCCATCATAAATCATATACAAGCAAAGTTTTGTGCACAGTGAACAAGGAACTTCCTGGTTAACATCAAAAAGAAGCGAGCTGTCTATGCTTTCGGAGAATGACTGGATGTGAAGAATTCCATCGTCGCCATCGAGTTTGCGAACACACAGAATTTTAGGAGCGTATATGTCTGTGGTATCTCCTGGAACATTGCTTTCGTAACCGTAGTTCCGCATAGAATCGTCATCATCGAAAGTTACAGTGGAAAAGCTGTCCACATCGATTAGTGTGTGAACCGAATCATATTCAGAAAGCCATTCTTTTGCTAATTTGAAGGACGAATCTACACTGTCCTGCGCAAATTCAACATACCAGCTATATGCCGTATCTCCACTCGTTTCATCCACAACATACCAGTGCCAGGTAGTATCTCCGGAAACAGTGTCCACATCGAAACTCCACGGACCAATATCGTTGCTCAAAAGAAGTGATGCATAAGTGTGCTTGACATACCATTTTTCCTGGTCATCAGAAGAAATTTTATGAATGAATTCTTCTTCATCGTCGACGATTTTATCACCATTGTTATCCGCTACGCTGGTTAGGTTATCACCAAAATGTATATACACACCGAATGTGTCGGCATATACATCTTCTGGACGCTGAAACAGTGCAACATTGTCGAAATATGCTCGTATATTGCCCATAAAAGGAAGGTCGCTTTCATATCTTATAACTATATCCTGAACAATCCATCCGGCAAGTTCATCAGGGAGCTTTACATCTATATAACGCCAGAAATCTCCCGAAACAGGACGATATACGTAATTCGAATCGGAATCTATTTTGTTCCTTTCCCAAGGGAAATATGAATATCCCCATTGGTCTGCGATGGGAATGTCGTTTTCTTCGAGATAATCGAGCATATAAAGTGTTTCAGCAGTTTCAAAATTATATATTTTCAAATCGATAACCGCTTCTGACGGTATTAATTCGGGCAAGTCATCTCTTTCGTAATATAAAAATGGCATATGTTCGTTCCATACATAATAGCCGAGAATAGTATGCTTTTCGATTTCGTATTCGAGATTTTCAGGAAGAATCGAGAACATAACTTTATATCTATCGGGATTTTCGTATTGTTTGTTCAGTGGGTCTATGTATCCAGTGAGTTCATAAACTTTCTCCTTAGGACCATACAGCATCGTATCTATGGGGATGTCTGTTGTATCTCTTGGGTCTCTGCTGGGCAGTTGCGACAGGGAACAGGTCGGCATACCAGATTCATCGAAAAACGCAGAAATACCAAGTGGTTCACCTATGATTTCATTTACATTAAATCCTTCAGGCGGCGCTGTGGATGGCTCAAAGGTGAAGACAATGTTCTTCTTGCGAATGCATAGATTGTCAATAAGTGCGTGAACCAATCCGTGTTCGGTATTGGGATTATCCTCATATCCGAACATAATTCCGACAATTTTTTCGCCCTCAAACGGAGCCAGAGACGCAGAAACATGACTAAATTCATCAAGCAATATATCTGTAGGTCTCAAAGCAGGATGCATCCTATACCCATCATAATCTTTGAATATTGTGTCCGTTGCCGAACGCGTGTGGTCAGTGAAAAGTAGGTCTACACAGATGTGTTTCCCTATGGCTGTTTTAGGCATTATGTCATAAGAAATTTCCATATCCTTCGTCACAGTTATATTGCAATTGAACAGTTTGAAATAGATATAACTGTTTTTCCATATATTGTCGCTTTCAGTGATATCTTTCACAACAATTTCGAGGACTCTGTTTCCATCTGCCAGAGTTGCAGTATCACACATATGATTGTATAATGAATCTTCATGAATTCCTCTCGTATCTTTTACATTATTTCTATATCCGAACGGGTTCGTTCTTGTTTCAGGTCCATCCCATTCTATTGTGAATTTGCCGTTCCAATAATTATTCGGGTCACGGAAATAATGTTCCACCCAATCAGCAAGACCATTCAAATTGGCATCCATATACCGGTCATCACCTTTTGAGTCGTATGCACCATCATTATAGGGCCAAGGAACAAAATCTCTGTGAGTTTCACCATAAATTTCTTCCGTTCTCGGGCTATGAGCAAGGACACTATCCCAACATTCCCGAGGCGGGTTTATCGTATCTCCATCGAATGTTATCACAGGTAGGCGACAAGTATCGGTGCTGGTGAGCCATTGCATCTCATCTCCATCATTAGCTTCGTATGCAGATTTATCAGTATTGGGATTTAATGGGTCGAGTCCCTGCTTTATTTCTGCGCCGTCATAAAGACCATCTCCGTCACAGTCGGGATTATATGGATTTGTGCCGAAAATAAGTTCCATATTATCTTCGAGTGTATCGTTGTCGGAATCTCTGAGGTAATTGTAGATAAAAACATCGCCGGGTCTAAGCTTGGTATCGCCACCAACGAAAAGTGTATCGCCTCTGTGGCTAAGGTCGTCTTTTCTCGAAGGTTCGGCAACAGTATCTATGCTTGACACAACTACCCATTTCCCAAAACATCGTAATGTATCACAAGTTGAACCTGCAGGTGGAACCCAAATGCTATCACGAGCCACATTGGGAAGACAACCGACCTGAATTAAAGTTTCCACAGCGCCAGACGACCAAGTAAACTGCTCTATTTTGGGTGGACCATCTGCGCCACTGGCATATTTATCGATAAATTCCTTCAAAGTATAGAACGAATCGCTTGCTGTAGGAGAATCCTTTATCGGAGATTCTTTGACAATATTAAGATACTCACTTTCCTCGGGATAAACGCACATAACAGTAACATAGCTCCTGTGAGCCGCTTCTACGGCGGTCCAATCGCACAGGTTATCGCAGGAGAATGTGCCATCACCAAAATTATACATAGGGGCAGTCCTATTAGTTATCGATATAGTTTTATCGAAGTCGTCCAAAAAATCCTTATATATATCGATATCGAAACCACTTGCCAGACGGAGCCCGCGCGAATACTCTATACCTAACGAAATAGCCAAAGTCATATAACCCGCCACAGGGATAAGCAGTGATATTGCATTAAATATTGACACATCTCTTATATTATCATACACGAAATCGAATGAATCCAAATTCATAACACTTCCGCTATCCCCCAAACCCAAACCTATCATATCTACGAGTTGATGCTTTATATACACATCCATAGAATCAGGTAATGAACTACCTGTGGAGGCACTATATCCATAAGGAACCAGTCCATCGAAACCATCTATAAGTTCGTCAGGAGCATACATTCGAGTCGGGTCACCTGGCCAATGAATATCGAGTTTCATCTGGAAATAACGAACTCCGCCCAAATTTCTATCAAATGGTTCTGTTCCCATATTTTTTAACCTGAACCAATTCCAGATGTATGCATCGGCATAATCGAATTCTGTCTCCGTTGAAGTTTCCCATGAATCACTAACATCCCAGGAAGCTTTGCCTATAATATGCGAACCGGTTTTTAATTCTACATAAGGACCTTCACTTTCGAATGGATTTCCACACCATTTATTCCCGATTTCATACGACGATTCCTGGGCTATTTCAGCTTCCAAAGAAGTAGAACCCTCCATTCCTCTCGCTTCCATAAGCACACTCGAGAAAGGAAGACGAACCTCGTTATCAAAATTTGTTATGCTTGGAACAGGATATGCTGGAATGAGCGGATGACATCCATTTCTGACTACATAAGGAAGAGGGTCGTCGAGAGGATACTCGCAGGCGTCGCAGTTCTTAAATTGCCAGCTCATCCATTCCTGTCTGTCTGAATACTGGTCCCAGTCGGAACTGCTGCAATATGGGTCGAGGATGCCATAACCCAATTCGGGAATGTAGTAAAGCTCAGCGCCATTAGGTATGGAATCGTCATCCCAGTCCTGAAATCCAGCGACCCAATCGAGCCGAGGTGGAATGAACGCCTGCTGAATTTTATCGTGGTCGTCGAGTGCGCCGGATGTCGGGTCGGAATGCTTTAATAACGGGCAACTGCACCAAAGATATTCGGCATAATCGTCCAAGCCATCCTTATCTGTGTCGAAACCATCGATGTGCATTACTGTGTCATATTGCCACTCCGTGCCGATAAAAATTATTCCATAATCGTCCCACAGCGTATCGTTAATAAAGCGGCTGATGTCGAGTCCATCTATCTCCTCGCCGAGAATGTATGCCATCTGAAGACGCATATCCTCTTCCCAGTAATGGACGCCGTAATTATTATAGTTCTCGCCGCCGAAAAGTCTTCCCGCCTGTTCCAATCCATCGGGGATGCCGTCGTTATCGCTGTCGAGAGAACCATACATCATCGTATCCCATTCCTCTGTTCTGCGAAATAGATAAAGTTTATTGCCGTTCTGCTCAAAATTTACCATCGCTTGCTCACCATAAAGATTGAACACGCAGAAATTTTCAAATTTTTCTTTCAAGGCTTCCGCTTCATCGATTTTGCCCTCGCCGACGAGTCTTTCAAACTTGAACTGTATCGGTGAACC
>JAGGZE010000051.1 GCA_021162205.1 bacterium | reverse complement strand
TGTCGGTGTCATCGGTGGCAAGTGTTATTATTTTTTCAGATGGAGTAAATCCATATCGAACATCGACTGGAGTTATTGTATATGTTCCCGCTGGTAAATAATTAATCGAATAATATCCAGAATCATCACTGAAACAATATTTGCCATCAGATGATTCAATCTTTATATCAGAAATACCTGTTCCAAGTGTATCGAAAACGAAACCAGAAATCCTCCCATTACCAGGAGGTCCCGGCATCGGATAATACCCCTTATATAAAGGAGCACTATTTTGTGCCTGACGATATTTCCTATCACCCAGATATGTCGGTTCCCGATGGTTTATAGCATCGGTATTAGTAATTATCTGCAAACCATGTAAATAGGTTATGACAATGTCCTCTCTATAATCACCAAAAAAATCAGAAGGTGACCAACCAAATCCCTCTGTTGGTAAACCCGCTTGAGTCAGAGAATAATCGTTTTCGCCACTTTGTCCATAGTCCCAGTTAAATATACGCAGAACGCCGTCTGCATCATATATTCTTACAAACTGTTTTATGTCTCCTCCTGTCCATCTAATAGGTTTTGCGTATCTGTTCCAGTCCACATATCTATATCGCCAAGGCCAGGGACCACTGATATACGGTCCTAAAGCGGCATATCCATACCTTCTTGTGCAGGTATCAGCAGTAAATATGCAGTCTCCACTGGCAGTAAATAAATCTGCTCTGCCTTCATATTCACAGGCTGCATAGCATTCGCAATTTGGGAAATCATTTGTAACATTTGCTACCCATGCCATTTTGGCATCGATATACCTATTAGGATAATCCCAGATATATGAACCATCTATTGCCTTGACAAGGCAGGCAGGGGAATTCACCTCGTCACCCCATGGTGCTTCATAGGAAAATAATATTTCCAATCCATTGTTCGAGTCGGGGTCGACATCACAAATAATGTTCTGGTCCATATGGTCACGTCCCAAACTCCATACCACCCAGGCACTATCTCCGTTTTGCTTCACTAAATTATCTCCAACTAATATCTCATCTATCAAGTCACCATCGACATCTCCAGTAACTAGGTAATGTGACGCGTGATTATCACCGATTTCACCACAGCCCAATCCCCATAACAAATCAAAGATAGCATCGTAGGCAACGAGTCTCACACCCCCTACAGATGCATATGCTCCTTGCTGTAATAGAATCGATGGCTGCATATCTGGTGTTAAATATGCGGGACCCAATATATAGCGGAGATCTGGATGTTTTGGAACAGGACGAGTGCGTATAACAGAACCGGTCATACCATCTAACATCACCATAGTGCATTGTATCGAATCCAATACCATAATCAGACCTCCATGAGTATCGTAATGAGGTTCACCATAGGGCCACCAGTCACCATCCGAGCGCACCAGAACAACTTCGTCTTTCCCATCATTTGTGTAATCCCAGACAAGGACTGGGACAGCATATTTAGTCTCACGCCTATATGGAGAAGTGCCTGCAAAATATGTCCATATCGGTGTCCAATGTGTAGTAGTGGGGTCAAATAAATAAGCATCAATATATACCGATGCAGTAAGGGTATCATCTGTGGTAACTCCCCTTCGACTGGCACTGTTATATCTTGCCAGTATATCTAAAAAACCATCTCCATTTAAATCACCCATGAAGAACCAGGGAGATTCGTAGTCTATAGCATCCCATGTGAAATTGAACATATTATTGCCTGTCATCGATGTCGTCACTTGCGCTTCATTCGTGGAGTTTCCTATTACACCACCATCGACAGGTTTTACAATATAATAGTATGTTTCACCGACAGTAGTGGTAGTATCTATATAGTTAGTCGCATCCATAAGTGGAGAACCATCATTAAGAGGTGCACCATAAGAACCACTCACAGTGCTGCGGTAAATATAAAATCCAGTAGTAGAACTATCTTCATTTAATAGACGCCAGCCTAAAAACACATCACCACTGTCTTTGGGAAGTGCTATCAACGCACGAGAGGAAATATCCTCGTAGGAAAAAGCACATTGAGCTAATACCATCACAATGAAAAATACTTTCATTGTGTTGCCTAATCTCCTGTTCATTTTAGTCATCCTTTTTTGTTTTAGATTATGCATTATTCTATAAATTTATTTTCTCTTTCTTTTATGGACATATAGTTGTTACAGTCGGTGAAATGGTGGTTACTGTCGGAGTTGCGGAAGATACCGTTGGTGTTGGCGATGTAATATTTAGGGTTGGGGAACTCGAAGATGGAAAACAATTTGTCAATGTTGGTGAAATTGAACTGCCAAGACAACTGTTGCCATTGCTTCCAAATGTTACAAGAAATAAATCGTTATTACCCGAACCGTATGAAGAAGTCCATCCTGTCGCTATATAACCATCATCCAATGTTTGAAAAAGAGAATGCCCATAATCATTATTTGTTCCACCAACAGATTTCGACCAACTAACTGAACCTGTTTGTGTAAATTTTACCAAAAATAAATCCTGTCCTCCTGCACCAAGAGAAGTTTCTCCTGCAACAGTATAACAACTATCCGATGTTTCGACAATCGACCAGCCAATATCGTCAGATGGACCTCCAACAGCTTTAGCCCAACTAAGTGAACCTGTCCTCGTGAATTTAACAAGAAATAAATCTTTAGACCCAGCACCATAAGAACTAGTATATCCAGCTACAACAAAGGAACTGTCGTATGTTTGCACAAGTGAAAAACCATAGTCATAAGTCGATGCTGCTCCAACAGTTTTGAACCAGGAAATCACACCGGCGGAAGTAAATTTCATCAGAAACAAATCTCTACCACCAGTATAAGATGTATATCCTGCCAGAGCAAAATTTCCATCCAGTGTTTGAATTACGCTTTCACCTACATCGGCATTTGTTCCACCTATAACTTTTGCCCAAACATACCCACCTATCGAGGTAAGCTTTACAATAAATATATTAGCGCTGCTTCCAGCTCCAATCCCCCAAGAATCCGTTTCACCTGCAATTATAATACTATTATCCGATGCCTCAAATAGAGATTTAATATGTTCACCGTTTGAGCCACCGATAACTTTTGCCCAAACAAATGAACCTGAAGAATTAAGTTTAACTATAAATAAATCAGCATTAGTTGCACCGAAACCGAAAGTACATCCACCTAATAAATAACCGCCATCGGATGTTTTTATCATATATTCGAGATTGTCATAACTCGTTCCCCCAACAGCTTTTGCCCAAGTTATCGAACCCGATGAAGTTAATTTCATAATGAGAAAGTCGCAATTTCCCGAACCATACGAAGATGTATTTCCCGCAGCCACATAACTGCCATCTGAAAGTTGAATTACTTTATATCCGTCGTCATTGTTTGTTCCTCCGAACGCTTTTGCAAAATAGCAATCTGAAACGGATACTGTTACTGCATCTGATGCAATCGAACTTTTTATATCTCTTACCTGAACATTATAAGTGGTATTACTGCTTGGAGATACTACAATAGTCTGTGAATCATCCCAATCACCTGTGCCATCGTTGTCCCAGTCATAATCGTATGGGGACCATCCGCCAGATACCGTAGCAGTCAATGTTGCCGAACCACCTCCATTACAAATAGTCGTATCATTCCCTGCATTCACATTGAGTGGTCCGCCATAACAAGTTACATTGTCGGGAGGATAATATACTTTTCTCCAGCAAACACCATCGTATGTAAAAACACCATAACTACTTCCTGTTCCCAGTGATTTAATATCGCCGACCTCTGCTGTAAAAGTGTCTGGAGGATTTGGAACGAGACGAACAAAATTAGATATGCTTTTACCAGTAATCCAGGAATTTCCGTCTTGTGCTGCTGTATCTTGATTCCAAATGTTATCTGAACTACTGCTACTCGAAATCGTTATTGTATTACCACTGCGTGAAACACTCGTAGCGCCGCTGCCGCTGAATGTAATTGTGCCACCGCCTGCTCCACCAGCAGTTGTCAAACTTATATCGCTCGTGCCGCTTCCAGCAAGGGTTTGTGCTTCGTTTGTTGGACTCGCATCGGCATCGTCGACAGTCCCATCGCTCGCAGCAGTAATTCTGCCCTGTGCATCCACCGTAATATTAGCATTTGTATAACTTCTTGCCGATACACCTGTATTCGTGAGAGATACTGCAGCAGCTGAAACAGAGATGCCTGTCCCTGCGCCGACATTCAGAGTGACTGCTCCGGATGTTCCGCCGCCTGTTAGTCCCTGACCAGCAGTAACCGCTGTTATATCGCCACCAGAATTGGATGAAGAAATCGTAAGAGCATTGCCCGACCTCGACAATGTAATATTACTCCCTTGAACAAATATAACATCGCTGCCACCAGATATGTCCAATGTGTATGGGCTGGAAGAACCTGTAAATGATAAATCCTGCAACTCGTTCGTAACATCATGGTCGGCATCGTTGACATTATCCGTAGATGAAATGGTTATGGTATTTCCAGAGCGTGAAACTGTGGTAGCACCGCCCTGAGCAAAATTCACTGTCGCACCGCTGGTTATATTTGTTGTGGCACCACCATTAGCTTGAAGTTGCCAATTATTGTAATTGTCATACCTACTATCCAGATTGACGGAAGCCAAACCTGTTACATGCCCCGTCCAATCCAGCGACACATCCTGAATAACCGTCCCGCCGCTGTTGTTAACAGAACCCTGCGGCGAAAGGTCCTTATGGGTAATCGTCAGCACATCATCACCAGTGAAGTTGACATCGATGCCACTCCCTTCGTCGAATGTTAATACATCATGGCTTGTTAAACTGTATTGTGTACCATCATCGTCCTTTGCGTACCAATAACCGTAGTTATCCAGCGTCGGATGGTTTATCTTGCTCCAATCTATCGCAGCCGAACCCGATATGTCCGCATTTACAATCGTTCCATCGGTTATCTCACCAGTTTCTATGGAGTTTCCGAGCACAACAGAAAGCGGCGAACCTGCTGTTCCATCGCCATTTATAGTTCCATCGCTTTGCACGGCACCTCCGCCAACTACATACGCTGTGTCGGCATATATCGCTCTAAACGCATATGAAACAGCTACAAGTCGCTCACGCGGCGAAAGCGTTTCGGTTCCGATTTGAAGCTCGACCCAGTAAGTGTCGTCAAAAGCGATGTTCAAATCCGTAAGCGTTCCCAGTTCTACATCGAACAAACCATTCGTGACTGTAATAGCATTCGTGCCGGTGTGTGCCTCTGTCCAGATGGCTGTCCCACCACTTGCTACAGTGTAAAGTTTAAATGTGATGTCATGGTCGCCGGTTAGCGCAACACCTGAAGAATTAGTTAATTTGCCCTGATAGGCGATTAACCGCGGCACTCCCGAAGCATAAACACCGATAAAAAACACTAATAACAGCCCAACAATATCTAACATCTTTGCCTGTCTCATAACACACCTCTCTGTTTAAAATTTTCAATATAGCTGGGCGATATATGGAGGGGGTGAATACCGCCCAGCCGACAAAAAAACTACCAAGAATGATATGGTTTATAAAGTTTGTAACTAACCGATGACGATTTTAATTCGCCATTAGATTCATTTGGCGCAAGCTGCCATGTTGTGCCGTTGTATTCGAGAACTTGCCCAGCAGAAGTCCCATCGGCAAGCTTTTCGGAAGTTATCGCCTTATTAGGAACTGTGAGTGCATATGGTGCAGCCCAAAGTCGCTCGCGAGGCGAAAGCTCTGTGCCATTCACGATAACGGCGAGCCACAAAATTTCATTTGCCGATAATGTTATGTCGATATGAGTTCCGAGTGTATCTGAAAAAAGACCATCTGTAACAGTAACCGAATGAGCGGTTTGTTCCCAGCAAGCTGTTCCACCAGTCTCAACAGTGTAAAGTTTATATCCAATGTTGTAAGCACCGCTTGCTGGTCCATCGCCATCGAATAATTTTCCTTGATAGTTCACCACACGAGGAACATCTGCGGCGAAAATTGAGATAGCAAAAATAAAAAGTGTGACAAAACCTGTATTAGTATGTTTCATCGTAACTCCATTATTTTTTAAGTTTCTTCTAATATTTTTTCTATGTCTTCAAGTTGAATCGGTGTAGCTTTTTCCCATAGAGCATCAAAAGCAATAATTTGATATTTCACAAATTCTTTATTTTGAATCAATAAGCGTGTCCAATTTTCAGGTTTCTTATTATGTTTGATGTCAACGATACAAGCATAGTCATCATAAATAATTATTTTAACAGGGAGAGAAGGCAAATGTCTAATTTTATGATTGTCGAAAATTTTGAATTTCAAAACCATTGCAAATTCTTTGTTCTTTAGCATGTCTGATTCAAATAGTATAAGCACGGGTGGTTCTTCTGGAACACCTGCCGCTCTTTCTTTTTTTATATATTCTATTCTTCTTTCTATTTCGTTAGAGGAAAGAGAAAATTGAATTGGAAATTTCGAAATCACTCTAGCACATTCGCGTAATTTTAGATAAAGATGTCTATTTATGTTTTCAGCCGCGGCCGGACCTCGCAAAACCACTAATTCTGAATCATTAATCGATGTGGTAGAATATTTCTGATAAAATTCTTCTGCTTGCTTAATGAACTTATTCGAATTTGAAATAGAGTGCAATTCCTCATTCATTTTTTTTATATCTTCTTCATAGCGAAGTTTCGTTTCTCCTATCTTATTGGAAAGAAAAGTTGAAAATGCTTCCTTTGGGGGTAGACAGGAATATCGAAGAGGTTTACCTATTATTTCAGCCACAAACCCTTTCTCAACAAGTTTTTTCATAAGTTGATATGCTGTTGTTCGTCGAACGCCTGAAACTTTTGCACATTCATCAACTGTTGCTTCACCAATCTCTAGAAGAGAAATGTAAAGTCTGGCTTCCTTTTCGCTGAATCCTGCATTTATCATAAATTGTTTCATATATCTTCTATTTTGTTGTTCAGTTATTGAATGACAAATATAAAATGCTAATCGAAATTCTTATGTCAAGTATTTTTTTTAGAAAAATTCTTACACATAAATCATTTCACATTATTTAGTTCATCGCCGATGAATTGCAGAATTATGGTTTCGGTGTTGGCACCGTTTTCATCGAATGTGATAGGACCTGCGACACCTGCAAAATTGTATATCCCGGAAAGATAATCCCGCATAAGTTCTTGTGTAACAGCATTATGCTGAATACCGCTTATCACAAGGTTTGCAGCATCGTATCCCAATGCGGTAAGTCTCGATGGTGAGCCACCGTATTGCTTTTTGTATAATCTTTTAAAATTATTCCAACTCGATTTGTCCTTATATACATAGAAATCGTCGGGCGTAACAAGACTGCCATCGAGATATTTTTTTACGCTCTTGTCTTTACGAAGGTCGTTCACTACCCATCCATTCGAGCCCAAAACTTTCGTATCGATATACATAAATGGAATCTGCGGAAGAATCACAGCGATGTCGTCATAATAAGCGGGAAGGAATAAACCATCTATATGCACGAGCCATTCATCAGGCGGTTTCTGGAAACATCCGCTATCGGGAAAACATTCATAAATTGCGGTATCGGTAGTGTCGATATGTGTGATATTGTCATCGTAATATCTAACAATCGGCTCACGAATTTTTGTCAGCGGTTGAGAAAAGTCCACATTTCCGAGACGATAAAATTGAGCGGTCAATAGAAAACGATTATTTTCTGCGACAACTCTTGCGATTGCAATAGCACAACTATGCCCCAGTTGGTCGTCGGGAGCTAAAATCGCAAATGTATCCATCGAATCGCAGGCGAACTGTGCAAGAAACGCCGATGCCTTAACAGGACTCGCTACGAGTTGAAACACATAGGGCGAAAGCGCGGATATACCATCTCTCGATGCCGATGGCGTAATCAGTGGAACTTTATAGGTCCCCGCTATAGCACCGGCAGCAACCGCTTCATTGCTCGTTATCGGTCCGATTATACAAAGCGGGGTCGTCTGTTTTAATAGATTATCGACCGCCTCGGCAGTAGTCAACGGGTCGCCACCTGAATTTAGCACTTTCAATTCGACATTTTCTCCAATCGATGAAAATGCCAGACGAACGCCGGTGAGAACATCCTGCCCATAGTGAGCATAGTCGCCACTTTGCGGAACAAGCACCGCTACGACGAGGTGTTTTTTTAGATAATCCTCGACTTCCGTGAGTTCTATTTGAAGTTGTTTCTTATCGTGAACTTCATAGACTCGCTGCAAAAGTTTCTGTCCTTCGCGAAGAGCTCGAGCATATTCGCCATCGTTTTTAAGTCTTTTCAGCCATATTTTGCCGACAATAGATTCGACCGAACGGTCGACTCTATCGAGCAGCGATGGGAAATGTTCTATCGGCAAATATCCCCACAATAATTTTTCGAGTGCATCCTCGGCAATATGCTGTTCCCTGACATCGTCGGAAAGAAGCGCAAATGCAAACTGTTGAGAGCTATTGAGATAGTTTTTAATTAAAAAATAAGCATTCCCCGCATAAATACCTGCTCGATGAACAAGCGGATGGTCTGGAAAAACTTTTTCAAATTCCTCGAATTCAGATGCGGAAGATTCATACTGTTTAAATCTATACGATGACAATGCCCGCATATACATCGCTTTTGCCCGAAGGTCTTTATCGGCTGATTGAGTCGCCACTTGATTAAAATAGCTGTGAGCATCGCTGTATTTGCCATCGGTATAAACCTGCTCACCTGCTTTGTATGTTCCAACAATCAACTGATGCTGCCCAAAACAAAGTCCGGTAAGCACGAGGAATAACAATATTTCAATCGATATTTTCATATTAAATTAATCCATAAAAGTTTTTGCGTATTCGGCGTATCTTCGAGCATGTTCGTTCAAATGTTCGATAATCGAGTCGTCGAGTTCTTTAAGCGGTTTTGCTGGAATACCTGCGACCAATGTTTTCGATGGGACACTTTTGCCCTCGAGAACGACAGCGCCCGCAGCAACTATTGCACCATCGCCGATTTCAGCACCATCGAGAACAATCGCTCCCATACCGATTAGCACAGAATTGCCGATTTTGCATCCGTGAAGAACCGCATTATGCCCGACTGTAACATTATCGCCGACAATAGTCGGTTTGTCGCTATCCACATGGATTGTGCAATTATCCTGAATACTGGTGCATCGACCGATTGTGATTTTATTTATATCGCCACGCAGAACAGCGCCGAACCAGATGCTCGATTCCAAACCGATTTCGACATCGCCGATTACAACGGCAGTTTCAGCGATAAAACTATCGGATGCGATTTTAGGAGTTATTTTATGATGTTCTCTAATCATTTTTTCCTTCCGCATAATTTCAAACTCATTTTCAAAATTATTTTAAAACTAAAATATTATTTGAAATTGTCAATCTGTATTCTCGAATATAAGCGGTTAGAAAATAAAAAAATGCCGGGGGGCAGAATTGAACTGTCGACACCAGGATTTTCAGTCCTGTGCTCTACCAACTGAGCTACCCCGGCAATTTGTATTAAAATATGACTATGTCGATTTATGGCAAGAAATTTTTATCTTCGAATGGATTTTATTTAGTAATTTTTATCTAACTATGCAATATTTGAATGATATAGCGG
>JAGGZE010000134.1 GCA_021162205.1 bacterium | reverse complement strand
CCGCCCCAGACATAATCGGTGAACCAACCCCAACCCATTAATTCATCACAATGGTCGTATCCGCCGCTTCCACCTTGAACTCCGCTATTACCTGCGCCGGAACCACCTCCACCATATCCACCATATCCACCCTGCGATGTTGACCAATTGCCTCTACTTCCACCGCCACCGCCGGGGTAACCAGAACCATTGGCATCGATTGTGCCATAGACAAGAATCGTATCGGCGGATATCGACATTTTTCCACTATTAGTGAAAGAACCGTTGTGTGCTTTCACAATGAGGTTTGCGCCCGATGCGACAGTAAATTTATTCACATTATAGAATTCGCCGAGAATAGTTTTTGTGCCGGAGATATACATATCTGCGCCACTCATATTTTGTGAACCGCCAGATGCTGCATATCCATTCGTTTCGCCATATAGATTAACATAATCGATAGCCATATCGAAACCATCGTAACCATAGTAGTTGAAGCAAAATGAAACCTGTGAATGCCTGTTCAATAAGGATGTCATATTTATATCTTTGTAAGAACACGAGACACTTTCATCGTAATAAGTGTATAGATAATAAGTTCCACCATCGACGGAGTAATAAAGGTAGAGCCAGTTATAATAACCGTTTCCGTAATCGGTTGCGGTCATAGTAAGATAGAAACGCAAGTGCATATTATAGCAGCTCGATGTATTGATGTTCGGTGTGAATAGATATTCATCCTGCCAATCGGAATTTTGCCAATATATTGCAGCGGAATAAGAACCCGAACAAGAATATGAATCTCTATGCCATGTATAATTTCCGGAATAACTTCCACTTAATGACCATCCAGATGGTGGAAATGTGCTTCCTTCGAATGATTCCGACCAAAATGTAGATGCCATAGTTTCATCTGTTTCATCGGGTTCGGTCGGTGCAGCGGCGCGAGCGAGTCCACTCAATGAAATCGATTCACCGGATTCGATATCGACGATTGTGGTATCTCTTTCCACGACGATGCGCAATGGCGGTCTCATATCGACTGGCAGTTCTTCCCATTTCGCTGGAATTTTATAACCTTGCGGTGCACCTACGATATTATTGTCCCGTGTAATTACTTGTCGTCCTTGAAATGTATCGGATTTAACTATTTTTTCCGATGACATCGGTTCGGCAGGTTTATTCGTATTCGATTTTTTCGGTTGAGCGAGAACATTTCGTGCAAAAATATCCCGCGGTAATTCATCGGCTTTTATAGAATATTTTATATCGCCGACTTTGGGAAATTCTTTTTCCAATTGTTCATCGGGCAAAGATTTTAGCGAATCGAGAATTGCAAGTAGGCGATAATGCCGATTATATGCTTCTTTTTCCGAAAGGATTTTATCGGCTAAAATCTGGTCGTGGATGTGAAATTCCGTAGATGAAACGATGTGAATAGCTTGCCGTATCGCTTTCACTCGAACGGTATAAGTCGGTGTTCGACGGACATCGTTCATTATATTTTCAAGCATCGAACTACGGACATCGAGAAAATTATCCAAATTTTTGCTTTCACCGTAAAGTGAAGAATAGTCCTGTGCGAGAAATTCCGCTAATGTTCCGCAAGACCCCAATGAAACTATAAATATAAGCAAAGTGATTAAAATAAATTTCTGCATATTACCCCTCCGATTTATTAATTTAAATATACCAATATATTATATATAGATTTTTAATCTTATTTCAATAGTTTTTTCAATCTAATTGTGAAAAATAAGAAAAAAATATCGGTTTATTAAAAGAAGCATTATTATAAATACCCTTGTTATTGTTCGGGTCGATAGGCGGTAGAATATTTATAATCATTGGATTAGGGAAGAAATATCCACAATCGATTTCTCTTATATTCCGTGAGTCGTTCGTTATTTTTATCGACCCACCCCACGCTTGTAAATTTCATAATCGTAGGGTTTTATCGTGTTATGGAAGCTCCACCATCGCTTGAATATAAGTTCATAGCGTGAAGATTGTAAATATATGCTCCGTATATGGTAGACAATTGTCCATGAGAATAAAGCATATGTGAACCACTTCGATACCAAATAGGGCATGAATTATTATTATCATAACGATAATATTTTTATGAATATCGGGAAGCCCAAAAATTTTCGATAAATCGATTACTCGAAATTATGATGCTCAGCTTCGTTGCAAGGTTCCGCTGAAATTTTAAAATTTTCACCGAGAATTTGTTTCAATACCGATTCGATAGAACCGCTGGTTCCTGTGATAGGTTCTATTCCAAATTGCTCGAAGAAACTGATGGCTCTCGGTCCCATACCGCCTGTTACGATAAATTGTGCACCGAGCGATTTTATAAATTCGGGGACCACACCGGGAGCATGGTTTCCAGCGGCTTTATTCGACCGAGTATATACCGATGTGACATCGTTTTTATCATCGACATCGACAAGCACGAAATATGGACACCTGCCGAAATGTGCGGAAAGCATCGAATTTAAGCCATCATCGCTTTCGGATGCAAATGCATACCTTCTCATTTTGACCTCCATTATTATTTTTTCGATAAATTTAATTATGTTAGGTTTCAAGATTCGATAATAAATCGACAATCCTTTGCGTTCTGGCAGAAGTATTCCCGTATCGACGAGTGTTTTCATATGACGGAAAATGACCGATTTGTCTTTGCCGAGTAATTTACTAAGTTCAATTGTGCAAGCTTTGCCTTTTTCATCGATATAATCGAGTATTCTAAGGCGAGTCGGTTCTCCGAGTGCTTGAAAAATATTCGATATTTCATTTATTTTATTTAGTTTCATAAGCTTAATTATTTGAATCATATTGCTTTATTGTGCATATTTGCAAATACTACTCTTTATAATAGAACTCATTCTAATATTGTCAAGTTTAAAATTAAAATTTATTTTAATAAAATTATAAAATTGCTTGCGTTTTTAAGCGTGATTTATTATACTTGAAAAACTAAGCAGATATTATATCATATTATTTATAT
>JAGGZE010000071.1 GCA_021162205.1 bacterium | reverse complement strand
GGCTATCGGGAAACTTAATACAGAAATCGAACAAATTACAAATAAATTTCAAAACTCATTCTTGTCACTCACTGGAATACCAACAAATATTAAACTGCCACAGATTATTAGTGAATTGTTCGAAAGTTTTATTGTGGAAACAGACTATGATACTTTTCCAAAATCTATCTATGTCCGTGGCGTTGGCATTCAAAATATGTTTGTTGCTTCTTTGCTAAATTTTATTTCAGAAACAGAACATTCGAAAGGCAAGATGGTAATATGGGGATTTGAAGAACCAGAAAATTCACTTGAAGCAAATAAAATTAGTGCATTAGCGGAAACCTTTAGGGATAAATATACAAGGAATGCGCAAATATTTATCACAACTCATTCCTTCTCATTTATAAATAAAAATAGAGACAAAGCAGATTGCATTTTTGGTATTCAAAAAGATGATAATGCGAATTCTATACCAATGGGACAAAATGATTTAATTGATATTGCCAAAAATGTTGATGACTATACAGTGGAACTTATGCAAGATAGAGATAAACTAAGAGAGATAACTCAAAACATAGATTTGAATGAATTAATTGTTGAAGGAGTAGATGATAGAGAAGTTTTAATTTATTGTTGGAACTTAATGCATCCGGATAGAAAAATGGAATCGGGGAAAAATGAACAGAGAAGTTTAGGGTTTCAATTCATTCTGCAAAAAGGAAATACTAATGACAAAGCAAAATACACCGCTTCTGAAGGCTCAGTCATGAGGTATAAAATCGCTGAAGAAGTTGCTCGCAGAGAGAAAAAAGCATTGATTATGGAAGATAAAGATGATAGTGAAAATGATGGAAAAATTGATGAGGATAGGATTAAACGAAGAAGAACTGATAAACGCAATCTAAATAGTTATTTCCTAAATTTAGAGCACTTAGCAAAAGCATTTGGGGTGAGTCTTGAAGATATAAAAAACGCTCTTTCTGACCTCGGCATTTCAGATCCCAATAAAGCGGTTTCTGACGAAATAAATGGCAAAAAAGTTATATATGATTTTCTTAATAAAAAATACGACAGAAGTTATGAACAGAATAATGCAATTGAAGCACATAATATTGCTGCTCAAATTACTTCAGCCGAAGAAATTCCTGATTTCATTAAGGATGTTATTCAATGTATTGAATGGCTTATTGAAAATGAATAATATATGCAAAATAAATATTTTTCCCACGATAACAACCTGTTCTTTGAAAAACTCGATTGAATAAAAGAGCACCCAAAGAGTGCTTCTCCCATTGGGAGAAGGTGTCCCGACTTGTCGGGACAGATGAGGGGGTTCTTAATAAAGTATTGCAAGACGGATAAGAGCGAAAAATACAATTTCGAGTTATAATCTAAATTCCGTTATCCCAATACCGATATTTCTCGCCCTATATTTGAAATTTAGTTCATCGACAATCTGGATTTTCTCATCTGGCAGGTTTTCCAATGTCAACATCGCCTCGGGGATAGCATCTAAAATATCGGTTGCAATCATCGCTCGGCGGGTTAATTTCTGCGATGCTATCTCGCCTGCGAGACCGTGAATGTATGTGCCGACCCGTGCCGCATCGAATGGTTTTAGCCCTTGTGCGAGAAATCCTGTGGTCAAACCTGTTAGAACATCGCCGCTGCCGGCGGTTGCCATTCCATCGTTGCCGATAGGGATTATATGTAAAATTTCGTTCTCATCGGCGATAATCGTTGGATTGCCCTTGATTACAAGCGTTGTGAACAGTAGTTTTGCCCAATATTTCGCATTTTTTAATTTATACTCGGCGATTTGCTCGATGGACATTTCCAGAAGACGAGAGAGTTCGCCGAGATGAGGGGTCATCACAGATGGCGCGGTTATTTTCGGGATTGTATCGTTAATTTCACCTGCAAGTGCATTCAAGCCATCGGCATCTATAACCACGGGGATTTGGACTTTACTCAAAAACCTTCGCACCATATCTTTCGTCTCGAAATGAGTTCCTAAACCTGGACCGATAGCGACAGCATCGACATCTTTTGCGTATTTGTGAAGTTCGCCGAGTGCACGAAGTGTATGGCATCGCTTTTTACGGACTTCGGGCATAGGTAAAACAACCACCTCGATTGCATTGGCATCGACTACATCGACAAGCGAGCGTGGGACAGCGGAATAGCATAATCCCGCTCCCGACCGAAGGAACGAAAGTCCCGACATAACCGCAGCGCCACTCATTCCAGCAGAACCCGCGATTATAAGCCCTTTCCCGAATGTTCCTTTATGCCCATCGGTTCGACGGTTCGGTAAAAGTTCGGCGATTTCCTTTATCGTTGCGAATTCGTATTCGATTGGGATTTCGGATTTCGCCCGATTGTCCAATCCAATGTCTGCAATGACAAGCGAGCCGGTCAAATCTCTACCGGGATGGAGAAACTGTCCCAATTTTGCGAATCCGAATGTAACAGTGAAATCGGCGGAAACCGCTACACCATCCGCTGAACCATTATCGCCATTCACTCCCGATGGAATATCGACCGCAATAATGTATGAGCCATTTTCACGGGATTTGTTTATCGAATCGATTGCCTTTGCGATATCGCCTCTCGGTGCGCCCGAAATCCCTGTGCCAAGAAGTGCATCGATTATGATGTCTGCATCGATTTCGCTGTTATCGAATTTTCGGCAGTTAATTTTATCCGTATCGATTTTCTTGTAATTGAGCAGTGCATCGCCCTCGAGTTTGTCGGGGTCGGTCAACAAAATGATTTCGACATCGTATCCCAAATTTTGAAGATACCTCGCCGCGACAAAGCCATCGCCGCCGTTGTTCCCTTTGCCGACAAATACCACGGTTTTTCTGCCTTCGATTTCTTTCAGCACTTTATCGGCAACTATCGCGACAAATCTACCCGCTCGTTCCATAAGTATTTCGCCGGGGATTTTGTATTTTTCGATTGTTAATTTATCGAGCAAACGCATCTGGTCGGTTTTGCAAACTCGCATTATAGAGCCCCCATAAAATATAAATTCATTGACTTTTTGCAAAATTCATAAATATCGATTTTTAAGTAATTATCTATTCCATATTTTTTAATTTTGGACTTCTTATACCGCGTAAATCTATTTCAGAACATTATAATTCATCTATTATTCAATAACTACTTTCTTCAGACCAGTTCGGACTTTTTCTGGTAATGGTCCCGCTCGCAAAATATTCAACTCGTTTCTAACTTTTTCGATTCGCTTGTCGAAATCTAAAATATCCGCACCGAGCGATTTTGCCGCTGAATATCCTGCGATTTTACCCTCGAGCATAGCGCTGGATGCTTCTTCGATTCCACCGACATCGCCTGCGATATAGATATTCGGGATACTGGTTCGCATAAATGAATTTCGCAATGGCACATCGCCGCCGAGTTCTGGAACATATTTCATTTTCACTCCCGCCTGAAATAGAATTTCGGTAGTGGGTGAAAGCCCGACTGCAAGACAAACCGCATCGACATCGACATCGATTTCACTGCCCTCGACTACCTGCCAATTATCATCGACCTTTGCGATAACAGCCGATTCGACAAATTCTTTGCCGCAAACCTCGACAATCGTGTATCTTGTGAGAATCGGCACACCGAGCCGACGGATTTTGCTGGCGTGAACCCAATACCCGCCGATATGGTCCATCGCCTCGATTATCGCAACCACTCGAACATCCGCTTGCATCAATTGATAACTGACGATGAGACCGATATTTCCAGCACCGACCATAAGAACTTTTTGAGCAGGCGAAACACCGAATTCATTCATCAATGTCTGCACAGCACCTGCACCATACACTCCTGGAAGGTCATTACCGGGGAATGTAATCATTTTTTCACTCGCACCTGTCGCCACAAGAATAGCATGCGGCTTGAATTTCAAGAATGTGTCCTCGCCCTCGACCGCTGTAACAACACCATCGGGGAAATATCCCGTAGCGGTAGTATTCATATATGCCTCGAAATTCGAGCGTTTTTCGAGTTCGTCAACCATTTGCTGTCCGATAACGAAACCGCGAGTTCCAGCATTTTCCATCTGCGAACCGAAAAATTTATGCGTCTGTTTTGTCAACTGCCCACCGAGATTTAATCCATCGTCTAAAACAATAGTCTCGATACCGGATTCCGTCGCAGCAAGCGCAGCGGATAATCCAGCAGGACCGCCACCTATCACAAGAAATGGAACTTCCCTAATCATCTCAAAACTCCAATTTTTTAATTTTTTATATTGTAAAAATACATAAAATATTTCTATTCCCACAAAATTATTAGGGAAAAACTCTTATTTTATAAATATAGCGCGTCGTGAAATTTGGGTATCGTTATACGAGATTTTTATGAAATAGATTCCAGAACGATTTCCTGTAAAAGACATCGGGATTTTATTTTCGCCACGAGATAGATTACGATTAAATTTATCCAGAATTTTGCCGGTAATATCGGCGATTTCTATATTCACGATTCCATCGGATGGCATGTAGATTTCGATTTCGGTTGTCGAATTGAATGGATTCGGTAAAACTTTACCGACCGAAAATCTTTCCGGTTTCTTATTCGCTATCCCGACATTCGAGAAATAGACACTGCCCATATACCAGCCCATCTCATCGTCATAATCGCCATCGGGGATAGTTAAAAGACCTTCATCCAAAGGCATAAGATAAATATCAATACACTCGATTTCCGGGTCGGATATCGTTATAGTTGTGCAAATGCCACTCTCGAAATTCGGGGTGTATGGACCCGAATATACAAGCGATGAATTATCGATTCCCTCGACAAAACCGGTAAAAAATGGCAAATCGATAGATGGACAAGGATTTCCCTCGTAATCGACAGCTTGAAATGTAATTGTATACGAGCTATCGATAGATAATGTTTCAGGCAATACCATTTCGAGTTCTGCCGATACAATTACCATATTTTCCACATCGATAAGACCATCGCCGCTGATAGTGATATTTACGGTTTCGGGTTCGGAATCATAGAACGATAGCACTCCGATACCGCCATATACCTCGATTGTCGCAGGGCAGATAACCGAGCCATCGTCGTCGGGTTCATCGACCGAAACGGATAATGTTCCCGAATAGTAAGATGAAATTCCAGAAACAGTTCCTATGAAAATAAGCAATTCGCGGTTTTCACCTGCAAGTAAGTCATTTTCATCCTCATCTAAAATAATCGCTCCGCCACCAGAACCAGGTTCCTGAAAATGAAGTATCGGCGAGGATGGACTTACAAGTTCACCCGCTATATTCAATGTTACATCCTCACTATAATCGTCGTAGACATAAATCACTCCATGTCCGGCAACTAAATCTACACTCGGTGTAGCGAATGCAGAACCTGAAACCGATGTCGAAACAGTTCCAGTATAAGTAGTATCGACAGCGCCTACATCATCGACTGCGAATATATCCACCTGGAAAAATATTCCAGTCTGGAACATCCAGAAAGAATTCGGTGGATAAAGTTCATAATTTCCCGCGAGTGTTCCCGAAACGGGCAGCACCGAAAATTCGATTTCCTGACTTTGTTTAAAATAACCTGCATCGAATATTCCTCGTTCCTCGGCATCGCAGAAAATTAAATCTACCTCCTCGACACTCGATGCAGTGAGCTTAAATGGATAAGTAGTATCGTAAGGAATCGGCTGCCAATTACCATCGCAATAAACAGAATCGGTAGATGGGTCTATAATCTCGATACTCGTGCCTTCATCGATGTCGGGAATAAAAAAGTATCGGTAATCGAGAGGTTCGGTCGGCGATTCACCGAAATCGTTTATGAGTCTCACCGATACGAGTGCAGTTTCACCGACTGCGATAGCATTGGGACCATAGTAGAAAAATCTTGTCGGATAACTCGCTGGCAGAAATAAAATCGGCGACCAAAACGGGTCTGTCAGCGGTGTTCCAGATATTACATTCATCCTGACAAAAATTCCGAATGAATCGGGTTCGTCATTATAGATAGTAAATGCGGAAATACCATTTACCAAAGTTCGCTCTGATGGTGTAACTTCAACCGACAATGTTCCTGTGATATCCATAATTTCGGCTGAAATCTGTGTGGAATCATCGCCTTCATCGGGTTCGTTATCGACAGTCATTGCAAAAGATATACACGATGCCGGATAGTTTACAGTCGCTGCGAGACCATCCATAGGAGCCGCAAGCAAAACGAATGCACCTTCATCTATAAATTCGACTCTAATCGTATCCGTTGCGAGCGAATCGTAGAGAAAATCGGAAATCTCTATTGCCACAATCTCAGCTTCGGTATCGGTTGCATTCATAATCGCCATCCCGCCGAGAACATGAAGCATCACACTATCGCCGGGCGTTCCCCCGAACATTGAAGAAATTAAAGCCGAACTATTATCGGTGGATTCGTATATGATTTTTGCCTGAATAACATTCATAACAATCGTGGAATCGTAGAAACTGGGAACTGGAAGTCCGCTTTCATCTGCTGCGAAAACTCGTATAGGCAAAAACATTCCATCGGTATAAACAGGTAATCGTGTCGGACCATCGTAGGATAATTTCACAGCCGTATTGCCGGATGGAGTGATATTTATCCCGACAGGAATGGTAGGTTTCAGTTCGCCGAAAGTATCCTCGGCATATAAAATAATAAATTCGACCTGATTGTCGATAATACCGAATAAATTATCCGTTGTGTCGGTAACATCGATTAGCATTTCATTTCCAAGAGTTTCACCCGTGAAAAAATTGAAAAATAATGTAGAACTATCCGGGATTTCCTCGATGACTTTTACACGAAATGTTCCCGAATACGATTCAGCAATTTCATCGGTAGGTCCCGCGGGTTCGACCTGTCCGAAAAGCAATGCTCCCGAAGGTGTATCCATCAGCAAACCACCGAATTTAACATATGTGTAGCCGAAATCCTGACAGAAAGTTAGCGAAATTAGAACGAGTAGAATGATTACTACATTACGCATTTTTCCCCCTTGTTATTTGATTAAAACGATTCGTTTCGTTGCTGTTAATCCTTCTTCTGTCCTCGCTTTCACGATATAAATCCCCGATGTTATCGATTGAGCGGGCGTCCATATGAATGTGCGGGATGTGGGAGACATCTCCCGATGTCGATTATCACGGTCGGGAGACCGTTCCCCTACAACATTCCCCAGCAAATCGTAGAGCTCTACCTCCGCTCCCGCAGGCGCGGTGATTTCGCACGACGAATTGAACGGATTGGGAAATACAGCGATAGTGTGAACAAGGGGTTGCAACCCCCTGTTGCTCTCGCTTATTCCATCATCCGCCGATAACTTCACTACCCAATAATCTTCATAGGCATGGTGTCCGCTGACATCGCCATCATTGGACCTGGACCATCCCACTACGATGTATCCGTTATCTGTTGTTTGTTGAATGGAATATGCAAAATCACCCTCGTTACCGCCGAGGGAACGCTGCCATTCGAGTGAGCCTGATGAGTTTAATTTTACCACCCAGGAATCATATTCGCCATGATTTCCGCTGACATCACCGTCATTGGACAAGGAATATCCCGCTACGATATATCCATTATCGTTGGTTTGATGAATGGAATACGCAAAATCATCATAAGTTCCACCGAGAGAATGTTGCCATTCAATTGAACCTGATGAATCCAATTTCACTACCCAATAATCGGGATAATCGCCCGGTGTTCCATGGTGTCCGCTGACATCGCTATCATTGGAATATGACCTTCCCGCTACGATATATCCGTCATCATTGGTTTGACAAACTGAATATGCCCAATCATAAGAACTTCCACCGATGGAGCGCTGCCAGACAATCGAGCCGGATGAATCTAATTTTACTACCCAATAATCACCATTACCATGGTTTCCGTTGACATCGCCATCATTGGAAGCGGAATATCCTGCAACGATGAATCCACCATCGGATGTCTGCTGAATGGATTCTGCAACATCATCAAAACTTCCGCCGAGAGAGCGTTGCCATTCGATTTCACCGGATGAATCCAGTTTCACTATCCAATAATCTATACTGCCATTGTTTCCGCTGACATCACCATCATTGGAAGCGGACTCGCCCGTTATGATGTATCCACCATCGCTTGTTTGGTCGATGGAATATGCGTAATCATTCAAACTTCCGCCGAGAGAACGCTGCCATTCGAGATTGCCGGATGAATTCAATTTGACGACCCAATAATCTAAACCACCGTGGTTTCCGCTGACATCGCTATCATTGGAAGCGGAATATCCTGCAACGATGTATCCAGCATCGGAGGTTTGCTGAATGGAATTTGCATAATCGCCATTACTTCCACCGAGAGAGCGCTGCCATTCGATTCCACCAGATGAATACAACTTCACAATCCAATAATCATACCAGCCATGGTTTCCGCTGACATCGCTATCATTGGATTCAGATATTCCCGCTACGATATATCCGCCATCGGATGTCTGCTGAATGGAATGTGCCACATCATAAGAACTTCCACCAAGACAGCGCTGCCATTCGATTGTTGATTGGGCAAAGCACAAGTTGGCGAAAAACAAAGTAATAATAGTTAATGTTATTTCCTTTTTCATTTTTACTCCCAATGTTTTACATCCAAATACGGTTTTATCCAGAACTGAATTCTGTTTAATTGAGTCTAATTCCCAAAAAAGCCAGCCAAAAGTTTTAGATTATTCGGTAAATCTAATATCCATAAGACTCATATAAAAGCCGGATGTTAAACACTCATAGTTAGTCATAACACCCCAGCCGAAAGCTGTCCAATCGACATTTAACAAAGCCGTATGGTTACAAACTTCGGTGCCCTCGAGATAATAGCAAGGACCGGGACCTATAGGCGAAGATGAAGCGTATGGGGTATTAACACATACCATCTCATAAGTGCCACGACCATCTATAGATTCACTAAAATATAGCGAATCGACTTTATTATTCGCTTCGATGAACTTTATAGCTATCGAACCAGCCCTATCTGTCTCGTTCCAAGAACCCTCGAAAAGACCGGTCGCAGAATTATATGAGATATCGCAATCGGCACCTAAATTTGTATATCCGTCGCTCCCTGAAGCATAATGACCCCATACAGCATAAATCATAGCGCAATGGCCTATGTTCGGCAAAGCAAGTTCATCGATTGGGACATGTATTTTGAGTCGGTCGTGAAGTATTGTCCCTGTGGCATCGTAGAGATGCACTATGAGAAAATGAGTATCTGCAACTGATACTACATTCAAGGGAATCGTATCGACGAGTGTTTCAACATAACTACGACTTGGGACGGTTACATTATGAGAGCTCGATGTATAGATAAAGTTACCATCCTTATCTGTCAGATATGCAGTTAATACAAGATTCTGTGAACTGAGGGATGGATTGTAGATTCTCACAACTGGATGTAAATTCCAATCGGTTCGAATAGTCGGTTTAGGTGTTGTGCCTACAGAGCGCTTGCCCCAGTGCAAACCGTAAGTTCCACCGGAATTGTCATTTTTATCATCGATTACGATGCGAGCCATGTCGGAGCGCAAATCGAGACTAATCGAATTGGTATCCGGATCCAGGTGAATTCCATAGGGATTTAGATCCGGATTGCCGATGCTCAATGTCGGACCGGGATGTGTGCTCGATATTGCTCTTGGAATTGTAACAACCATATGAATATTATCGAAATAACCTACCAATCTTCTTGGTTGGTCGGAGACATATACATCCCAATTTTTGAAATCATAGATATCACCCGCCGAACCCTGTGGGTCATTATAATAGAAACCGCCGATTTCCCAACCATTGACTACAACCATGTGGTTGCCCTGCATAAAAGCAATAACATATTGACTGTCACAGATAGATGCTTTGATGAAGTTACCGAGAGCATCCGGGAAATTCTCGATTTCGATTCGCGGTCTTATATCGATTTGATCAAATACATAATTCGAGTATGTGTTATAATATCTCATAGCCATAACGCTATAGCCGTCGTAATGGTCGGTTGCGGCGACCACAGACCACATTTTGGGTTCATAAGCGGGGTCAGCATTAGAGTAAAAATGTAAAAGCATAGCGGTGGCACATGCCCAGCAATGGTCGGTAGTATATTGTTCGTAATAAGGGACATCGAATATAGTGCGATCGACATAGCTCTTAACGCGACCAGTGCTTTCATAAAACAAGGGCCAGCGAACCTCGTAAAAAATTGCATCGCCCGGAATTATAAATTCATATCCATCCGAATTCCCTAGGTTATCGCTAACTCCGGATATATCTCCATCAGGAACAAACCAAATTGCATAAAGTGAATCCGGATTAACACCAGAAGGTATGGGACCGCTGATACGAATCGAATCTCGGCTGTTTTTTGATTCACAACAATAAACGAACTCGTTGGGTATTATGTCGCGGGCACTCAGGTCGATTTGTTGCAGCACTGTGGGTCCGGCATTCCCGTAAAATGTCGCACTGTCTCCGGAAGCGAGCGTCAATGTGCCGCCGTCCACAATTTCGCCGCGAATTTCTTCGATTACGGGATTACCGTGGTCTGGATTGGGATAATCCGGATTATTATCTCCGCCATTGGAATTATCCGCGCAGCCGATAATTAAACCGGAAATCGAAACAAATACGATTAGAATAAAGACCGATAGCTTTCTCATTTTATCTCCATGTTTAATTATTTTTTTCGTAATCTTCGATTGTGTATTATGTTATTTTACATTTCTTCTTGCTATTTAATTAATACAATTCGCTTCGCAGGCATTTGCCTGTTTTTATTTATGATCGTGTTTCTATTTAATATACACAATTCGTTTAATAATTGTTTCGCCATCTTCTGTCCTCGTTTTCACTAGATAGAGCCCCGATGCGCTCGTCCCGCCATTGCGGGATAAATTCCCATCGGAATGCCAGATGAATGTGCGGTTCCCCGAATAAGACGCTGTTGCACCTTTTATATTCAAGGGGCATCAGCCCCTTATCGACCTTTTTTCTTCGGATTTTTCTTCCTTTTTCTAGAAATCGCTCGTTTCAATAAATCGATGTAATGACAATTTTGAATTGCCATCACATATTTACAATATATAAAATAAAAAACTATATGCAAAATAAAATAAACGATTTTATAGAGCCGTTTGGCTCTTTCTTTGAGGGCAACCATTCTTGAAAGAAGGGCTTTCCCTCAAACTCCTTTCCTAAGAACTTTAGTATTTCTAACGACCAAAGTTCGTTAGAAAATATTCAAAGTTTTCTGGAGAACCTTCGGTTCTTTTGAGCCCTTCGGCTCTTTTTATCGTGTAACTTTCCTTTCACCAGAGCGAAATTCCCTGTTGCACCAGAAATTTTGATATAGTTATTTTGATTAATCTGGCATTGCAAAGGAATGGCCCGACTTGTCGGGACAGGGACGCAACGCGAAGAAAACACCCAAAGGGTGTTAGAAAATATTTAAAGTTTTCTGGAAAAAGGTTTTGAGAAAACCATTCGGTTATATATAATGGTTGAAAGTTATTTTAATTAATCAGGTGCAACAGGGAATTGTTCGGAGAACAAGGAAAGTTGCACAATAAAAACAGGCAAAGCCTGCCCGAACGGGTGCGAAGAAAACACCTTAAAGGTGAAAACAGGCAAAGCCTGCCCGAACGGGTGCAACAAGGAGAAAAAAATGCGTTGGAATAAAGCACTAATACCGACATTAAAAGAGAATCCATCCGATGCCGAGGTTATTTCGCACAAATTGATGATTCGTGCGGGTTTGATTCGCCAACTCGCAGCGGGACTTTATAGTTTTCTGCCGCTTGGATGGCGTGCTATGTTGAAATCGATGAAAATAATCCGCGAGGAAATGAATGCAATCGGCGGGCAGGAAATTTTTATGCCATCGCTGAATCCTGTCGAAATATGGAAAGAAACAGGGCGCGATGAAGATATGTCAGAAATTATGCTGCGATTCACCGACCGCAAAAACCGCGATATATGTCTCGCACCGACTCACGAAGAAATTATCACGGACATTGCAAGAAACGAAATTCATTCGTTCAAGGACCTTCCGCAAATATGGTATCAAATTCAGAATAAATTTCGGGACGAGCCACGCGCACGGTTTGGACTTTTGCGGGTTCGCGAATTTCTGATGAAAGATGCATATTCGCTTTGTGCAAACTGGGAACAGCTCGACGAGGCATATAAAAAGCACGAGCAGGCATATCGAAATATTTTCACACGGTGCGGACTTAAATTTGTTGTGGTCGGTGCATCGAGCGGACTTATGGGCGGAAGGCAGTCGCAGGAATTTATGGTGCCATCCGATGCCGGCGAGGATAGAACCGCATTCTGCGAAAAGTGTGGCTATGCGGCGAATATCGAGGTTGCTAAAAGCGTTCCATTCGAGGTCGAATATAAGGATATTCCCGAGCTAAAAAAAGTTCATACACCCGATTTGAAAACTGTCGATGAGGTCGCCGAATTTCTCGGACTTCCGCGTAATCAAATGCTGAAATCGCTGGTATATATCGCAGAAAAAAGCGAAAAACCTGTAATGGTGCTTTTGCGTGGAGACCATCAACTAAACGAGGAAAAGCTATCGCTATTTTTGGGTGAGTTAGTTCGTCCCGCTCATCCCGATGAGGTTTTAAAATTGTTCGGTGTGCCTATTGGTTTTTTAGGACCTATCGATGCCCCAAAAGAGATAAAAATATTGGTCGATGAAGCTGTGCCATCGGATAAGAAATTTGCCACCGGTGCAAACGATAAGGATTATCATATTGTCGGTTTTACTCTCGACGATTTCAAAATCGATGGCAGGAGCGATTTTCGACTCGTGAGCGATGGTGAATTCTGCCAGAACTGCGGTTCACCGCTCAAAGTCCGAACTACAATCGAAATCGGGCATATTTTTAAACTCGGGACGAAATATTCCGCGGCTATGGGTGCGACATTTCTCGATGCTAATGGTAAGCAAATACCTATCATTATGGGAAGTTATGGTATCGGTGTTGGAAGAATTTTATCATCGGCTATCGAACTTTACGCAGATGACAACGGAATTGTATGGCCCATAACGATTGCGCCATTCGAGGTGATTATCACTGCACTCGATACCACCAAGCCCGAAATATCCGATGTTGCAGAGAAATTATATAGCCGACTTATCGAATCCGGCGTGGATGTTCTCTACGATGACCGTGATGAGCGAGCTGGCGTGAAATTCAAGGATGCCGATTTAATCGGGATACCGATTAGAATAACTGTCGGACGAAAAGTAAAAGATGGCATGGTCGAAATCGTAACTCGCAAAGACAAGAAATCCGAGGATGTGAAAATCGAGGATACTCTTGCAAAAGTTTTAGAAATCCGACAATTGTTATATTCGGAACTCGACACTCAATTTGAAGAAAATGAATAAAATCATCGGAATAATTATCTTCATCGTTATCGCGCTCGGCATATATTTCCTATTCCATTATTATGTCTATATGCGAATCACGAAAGGCCTTGAACTCGCAGGCACTTGGCGGAATATAGTTCTCGCAATTATTATAATCGGCGGGCTTTCTTTTATTCTCGTTCAAATCGCTGGAAGGTTCACTTCGATATGGATATTATCGTTCATCGGTTCGGTATGGCTGGGAATTTTAGCGATTACATTCTCGATATTTATTCTCAAAGATTTACTGTGCTTGATTTTTCCGCAAATCGTAAGAACAGCGACGATTGCTGGAATCGGATTGGCTGTTGTTTTATCATTATTTTCAATCTATAATGCCGCAAGAGAAATTAAAATAAAAACAATCGAAATTTCATCGAGTAAATTGTCCCACGAATTCGATGGTTTTAAAATTGTCCAATTATCCGATTTGCATCTCGGGATATTAAACGATGCAAAATGGCTCGAAAAAATTGTCGATGCCACAAATAAACTCGCCCCCGATTTGATTGTAATAACTGGAGACCTTATGGATGAGGATATTGGAAGTTTTTCCGATATATTGAAACAATTCGAATCGAAATACGGCGTATATGCAATCACTGGAAATCATGAATATTTTCCCGGAATTAGAAAATTCAACAAACTAACACGAAATTCTGGAATAATTGTGCTAAATAATTCCTCTGCGACTATCGCCGATGCAATAGAACTTATAGGCATAAACGACCCCGAAGCAAAAAGGTTCGGTCATAACCCACCAAATATCGATAAAGCTCTCGAAAATTGTGACACCACAAAACCTGTGATTTTACTATTTCATCGACCGACTCATTTTAAGGAATTTGTCCAAAAAGGTGTGGATATTCAACTTTCGGGACATACTCATTTCGGTCAAATTACACCGATGGGAATAATCGTATTCATCATATATGGAAAATATGCCTATGGACTACATAAATTTAAAAATTCGTATATATACACAACTTCGGGCACAGGCACCTGGGGACCGCCGATGAGACTTTTCTCCCGCTCTGAAATAGTTAAATTTGTGTTGAAATGTGAATAGAAATATATTCCGCCTCGACTGTCGGGCGGACAGATTGGATGTCTTTCTGTTCGACAACCACACGATGTAAATATTGCCTAATTCAACATATCCATAGTTTGTCCATGTTGTGTCGATTTTATTCGCCAAAGTAAGCGTGTCCTGTGATACTACATCCCATGAATCCACGCAAACACAATCAGTAATTAGCTTACCAAAGGTGGATGCGGTTGCATATATTGGCATCTGCTGAACAGCGTCTGAAACAATATTTTTTGTTTCATTTTAATCCTCCCAATTTGAATTATATCGAAATTCCTTCATATTTCAATACTTTTCTTGATTATTTATAGAATAATTGTATTTTTATTAAAAATCAAAGCGAGGTGCGAAATGGATATAAAATTGGAACTCGTTCAATTAAAATTTCCCGAGAACGATAATATCATTTTCGGGCAGACACACTTTATAAAAAGTGTCGAGGATATTCACGAGTCGATGATAAATTGCAATGCGAATGCGAAATTCGGGCTGGCATTTTCCGAGGCATCGGGAGAGAAACTCGTGCGAACATCGGGAACAAATGATGAATTAATAAATATCGCAGCGGAAAATATCCTCGAACTCGGCTGTGGACATTCATTCCTGATAATTATTCGAGATTCGTTTCCAATCAATTATTTGCCTCGAATAAAACAAATTCCCGAAATTGTCGGGATTTATTGTGCGACATCGAATCCCGTGCAGGTAATCGTTGCGAGAACAGAACTCGGTGGTGCGGTTCTCGGTGTTATCGATGGCGAACCGCCTGTCGCTATCGAAGACGATGCGGGCAAAAAATGGCGATATGAATTTCTGCGGAAAATCGGTTATAAATTGCTATAGATAGATGATAATCATCTAATCGGTTTGAATTTTTTGAATTTATCGAGTGAGCGTCCAGCTTTCATACGCACGAATTCGGAATTATCCCATAATGCTCGTTTTAACATATTTGCCACACGCCAGTTTCCGCGGAAAAATCCTAACGATTCACAGGCGATACCTCGAATGAAATAATCCTGGTCCTGAAGATATTTTTCAAGAATATTTAAGATTTTATCGCTTTTTGTCGAGCCCAAAATCACGATTATATGGTATTTTTCGAGTGGTTTCGCAGAGTCTATTTCCGCGAGTGCGATTTCAAGCAATTCATCCGTATCGATTTTTTCGAGAGCATATTCGGCCGTGTATCTGACGGAATATACCGAATCGTCTAAAACTTTAAACAGCGGAGCTATTGCTCGTGAATCCTTAATTATTCCAAGCGAAAAAGCGGCTTCCCTTCGCACAGAGGGAATCGTATCGGCGAGCGCATCGATTAAAATAGGCACTGCGGATGTATCGTCGAATCTTCCCAATGCGCCGCAGGCAGATGCTCGCAGACCGGTATATCCGTGTCTTGCGGCGACCATCAATGGTGGAATCGCTCTCTTATCGTGGATACTTCCGAGAATTCCCGCGGAAATCGATGCAATTTTTTTATTTGTGTCGGCAAGTGCCTCGATGAGATATGGCACAGCGGGTTCACCGATTTTTGTAAGCACTCGTTCGGCATTGATTACTTTGCGGATATTTTTCCTGCCGAGTTGAGTGATAAGATATGGCACAGCTTCTTCCCCTGATTTTGAAAGGTTTTTAAGAGCTTTATCCCTTTTGGGAAAAAGCCGGATATCGCCGGTAGACGCTAACATAAACCAATGATGTATCTTTTCCTGCGATGTAGCATTCGAGACACAAAAGCTTATTAGTATAATTGTGAATACTATTATTTTATTTTTGAAATTTTCCATCATACGAAATATAATTTCCATTCGATTATAAGCAATCATTTTCTTTATCGATTGGATATTTCAATTCACCCGAACGGAATTTCATCCATATTTCCTTTGCTTCATCGGTCATTGCGGATTCGAGAAAACCTAAAAAATCATCCAGCCATTCGATTTTTTCGCTGAAACTGGAATTCATAAATCGCATAAGTTCAGCATCGTCGTAGTTATAGTAATAATACCAATATTTTGAGTGAACATTATTCATTTTTTTAACTTCTTTTTGATTTCCTCTAAAACTTCGATATCAGCCAAATCTTTCGGGCGGGATGCCAATTCTTTTAAGTAAATTAAATCATCCAATGGAACGAGATGGATAACAGTATTTTCAAAAATGATGTCTTTCCTATTCGAATATGCCTTCTCGAAATCGACTGGATTATATCGATTTTTTTCAAAACTCGCTATGCCCGATTTTCACCTTTCGGTTCAGACTGTGGTTTTGCCTTTTTGAGTGCCTCGGCTTTTGCGGCTTCTTTTTTCTTTTTCTGCTCATCTTTAATTTTCGCAAGCAATGCTTTCGTTTCGTCGGGATTTATCGGCACAGCGGTGGGAACGCCATTATTTTGTGCTAATATTTCCTCGAATTTATTTAGTATCGTATTTGTCGGGCAGACCTCGATACAAATACCGCAGGCGGTGCATTTGTCGAAATCGATTCTCGCAAGATTGTCGATGATATGAATAGCATCCGATGGACAATTCTTCTGGCACATCATACATCCGATACATCCGCTTTTGCAAGATTTACGGACAAATGCTCCCTTGCTAATCGAGTTACAGGCAACATATATCGGGGCATTTTTAGGAACGAGTGCCATAACATCGTTCGGGCAAATTTTAACGCAAATACCGCAACCGGTGCATTTATCGAAATCTGTTATCGGGATATTGTTCTCGCTCATAGTAAGTGCATCGAATGGGCAAACCTCGACACAAGTTCCAAAACCGAGACAGCCATAAGGACAAAGTTTCTGTCCACCTGCGACAACTTTAGCGGCGCGGCAATCGGCGATTCCCTCGTAAATGAATTTATCATTCGCATTGTTCCCACCATTGCATTTTGCGACAGCAACCATCGGCTCAGCAGTTTCACCGACAGATTTTCCAAGTATATTAGCAATGTTTTCGGCAACATCGCCGCCACCTGGAACACAGCCATCGACAGGCGCTTCACCAGCGACAACACCTTTCGCAAACCCAGAACACCCCGGATAGCCGCAAGCACCGCAATTTGCATTCGGTAAAATATCGAGAACCTTTTCGACACGCGGGTCGATTTCGATAGCAAATTTTTTCGCAGCAATCGCAAGCCCGATACCAAATAGTAGCCCGAAAAAACCGAGTTCGATTAACGCTCCAATTATTGCATAATGCATCATATATCATAACTCCTTTTAAACTTTTAGGTCGATGACTATTTTTTTAGATTATCTAAAATCACTTTTGCTCGCACCTCGAATTTTTTTGGAACAAAAATTCCATACGAATTGCCGAAATTGCTGGCACTTCCAGGAGCAATAGCATCGAGTCCAAACGATGCTAATCCCGACAGTTTAGTCGAAATCAATTTCACATTCCATGGAATTCCATTTTGCTGAAAAGTTTCGCCGAGCATCTCCAATACTGGACGAATAGCGCTGCTTTCCATTAAAATCCATTCACCTGTTAAAATTTCCCAGCGAGTCTTTAATGTTTTTTTTCCGAGTCGTTTAATCATCTGCCGTTCACCATTATTAGAATTTCAATCCAGAGAAACCGAGAAATGCAATCGACATAGTTGCTGCTATAAAAAATGCAATCGGTAGTCCTCGAAGCGGTTTCGGAATATCTGCGAGTTCGATTCGTTCTCGAATACCACTCATAAGCAAAAGAGCGATAGTAAAACCGATACCTGCCGAAAAACCATTGACTATACTTTCTAAAAAATTCAGATGCATCGACATCGTGTTGAGTTCGGCGACACCGAGAACCGCACAGTTTGTTGTAATCAATGGGAGAAAAATTCCCAGTGCCTCATACAGTGCAGGCGCACTTTTCTGAATAACCATCTCTACAAGTTGCACAAATGCTGCGATAACAAGTATGAATGCAATCGTTTCGAGATATGAAAAATCGAATTGAGCGGGAACGACACTCGCACCGAATGTCTTGAATATCAAATAAAGGACATTGGATTGTGTCGGCAGAAGAAAAAATGTCCATATAATCCATGTAAGCGCCGCCGACATTGTCATAACGAAAATCACTGCCATTCCCATTCCCATAGCTGTTTCGGTCTTTTTCGATACGCCCATAAACGGACATAGACCCAAAAATCTCGAAAGGACAAAATTATTAATAAATATTGCACCGATAGAAAGTGCTATAATCGACCCGAAAGTCATCGTTCTACCTCCAATTTATTCTATTTTAATACCAACTGAACTTTCTATTTTTTGTTTTTCAAAAAAGAAACTCGCTCTGCCTATTCCAAAAATATCTAATTTGCCTTCCAATTTTTTATTTACATCATCCTGAACGATAGGCATAAAAGTTTCTAGCGACTTTGGTATTTTAATAAAGAAAAATATATTTATCTTGTTAACCTGGATATATTTTTTAATAGTATCGGGTATGCAAATTAAAAAATCGTTACCCCAATTAGTTTTTAACCAACCTGCACAAAACATTAGAAGTGAATCGACAACTTTTAGACACAATGTTTCGGTAAGTTTGTCGGTTTTAAATTCTGATTTATTTTGTATCTTTATATAGTTTTTAATCTCTACAAGAATTAATTCTCTTTTTTCATCGTCGAATATGCAAAAATCCATTTCCTTTACGCTTTTTCCACTTATTTGTTTATAAGCATAACATTCAGAAAATCGAAAATGTTTTTTTGAAATTTCGATATTAAATCCTGATTCACTATATT
>JAGGZE010000166.1 GCA_021162205.1 bacterium | reverse complement strand
TCTATATCCCATTTTTACTCATTTTATTCTAAATCATTATAAGAACTCATTTTATTTTTATCGAAACTAAATACTAATTCCTAAAATTATCTCGCTACTACGACTGTGCCATTGCATACTACCTCGCCGTTCACGAGTATCACATACATATATATTCCATTGGAAACAGGATTGCCATTATTATCTACTCCATTCCATTGGCGCTGCATTTGCTGGCTGAAATCATCGACCGGTCCGATATTTTGGCTAAAGACCTCGATACCGCGAAGATTATAAATTTTCAGGACAGCGGTTTTTGCAAACATCGATGGATAATCGAACACGGCGAAATCATTGATGTTATCGCCATCGGGAGTGAATGGGTTCGGATGAATATAGCAGGCAGCTTCGGGGACAGTGATAAATGTGAAATCGAGTTGTGAACAATTCGGACCGCAGAAATCGGGTGAATCGCAAACTGAAATTCGCACAGATATAGTTTCTCCCGGAGCAAATTGCACCAAAATATCGTGAGTATTGAATCTACAGTTTATATTTTCACTATCACCCGTTAAAACAAGATTGATAGTTTGCTCGCTGCTGTTCAGATAAAATTGCAATGTGGATTCATCGATACCCGAACCAAAATCGTTCAAGTCGAAAATTATATTCTGCGTGTAATTCCGCACAGCGACTGTTGTATCGGGAGCGATTATTTCGATATTCGGTGAAGTTCTATCGATATAAAATTCCCAGCATTGTGGGGATGCTATCGAATTGCCGTATATATCTACCACCGAATCGATGCAAATATTAACTGTTTCGCCATCGGAAAATCCAGCGAATGGTCTGAAAATCAATGTCGGCTCACACCAATCGACCTCGGGTGAATCGATTGTATAGTAATTTCCATCGACCTCGATAAGTATCGTCGAATCGACAACTCCATCGGGGTCGGAAATTGTCAGAACAATACTTTCGGGGTCGCAAGCTGAAAATGCGCTGTCGAATGGATGTTCGAGTGAAACATCGGGACCTGTGCACGGGTAAGTATGAAATGGTATATTGCCAATCCAACCCCAGTGATTAGCGATTGTATCGAGTATATAAATTGTGCTATCGGTGCGATACCATATAGAATCATCCTCACAATGTGGAATCGAATCGTAGCAAATATTGTAAGACGAGACTCGCCAGCTATGTGTTTCCCCGCAAGGGATAGCGAGATTTGCGAATGTATCGGTTATTTCAGTTGCGATTAAGGTATCATCCAAATATACATTATAATAAATCGGTCCTGTGCCATCGGCCGGTTGCCATATCAAACTAATAGTTCCAGGTGGCAATGTAGTATCCGCAGGTGGATATACAATTTCTCCGCCTGTTATTTGTTCAAATTCCGAAATTACTGTGATTGTATCCGTTGCTTCGCATCCATAGGAATCGGTTACAATTAAAATATATGTCGATGTCGTTTCGGGTGAAACCGTTATATTTGCGATTGTGTCCACAGTATCGCCAGCGATAGTTATCCATAGATAATGATATGGCTCGATTCCACCGTTTGCCGCAGGAATAGCGCCTAATTGGATTTCCTCACCGGGGCATATACGAGCATTCTCACAAGCATCGGCGATAAGTCCACACGGCGGCGTGATGAATGTCCAGCAAGTATCCAAAACATTGGGTTCGCAAAGGTCGGGAGAATCATCGGCGGAAATACAAATTTGCACAGTCTCAGATGGCGAAAATTCTATCCCTTCGAGAGAAATCCAAAATGAATCGTCATCGTTCGAATATGCTAAAATTATCGTATCTGCACCGGATATAACGATTACCGAAACCGAACTTATATCCAATCCAGAAAGCGAATCGGCAAGATGGAAACCAGCGATAGTTGGAATTGTGCCTAATTCATCCGATGGATATTCTCCCCATAATGCTGGTGATGAATAATCGATATAAAAAATCATCGAATCGGCGATACCATCGTCGATAGTGTTGCCGAGTGAATCGCTCGCTGTAAGAATATGAACACAAATCGTATCGCCATCATCGAATAGAACCGATGGTATAAACCAAAATTCGACAGAATCGTCCCATTCGGCAAGTCCATGAATTTCAGGCGATACAGTCGTGAATGTATCGCAATCGGTGCAATCGGTGCCTGTGCATATCTCGAAACTTATCGACGATGTCAAAATTCCGTTTTCATCCTCGAAAAATATGCAGATTGAATCCGAATCGCAAGCATCCCATATAAAATCTGCTGGGTATCGAATTTCACTGACAGGTCCGCCAGCAGAGATATAAAATACGCAGCAGGAATCCGATTCATTCGGTGGACAAATGTCATCGGCACAATCGACAAGATGCCAGCAAACAGTGATTTCATCGCCACCATCGAAATGAATACCGAAATCGTCAGGGTCGAATACGAGTCTGCCGCCGACAGAGCTTATTTCACCAGCCGCATAACTGAATACCAATGTATCGTTTATTGTCAACACTGTGCTGTCGAGAACGATTCCACAACCATCATCTTCGGGTTCTATCGATATTTCGGGTGAACTGTCAGGTATCGAATCATCGCATATAGGAGACCAATTCAGTGCAATAGGTGGGATTCTATCGATATAGAAACTCCATCTTAATGTATCATCGAGAGCATTACCGAGAAAATCATCGGCGGAAATAAGCTCGACGGTGATTGTTCCATCATCGGGAAATGAACTCGATGGAATGAATACGAGAGTATCGTTGTGATAAGTCAATCTCGGGTCGCCCCAGATTATCGTGCCGATTGTTGAAATATTCAAAACGATTGTCGATGTATCCACGCCCGGCAATGAATCCCATAACCATATTACAATCGAGTCATCGATACAGGAACTGACAACATCGGGCGGAATATATACCACATCGGACAGCGGTCCATCGCAATCTAATGAAAACGCCCAGGAGGTATCCAGAACATTGTCCTCGCAGTAATCGGTGGAATCGGTTGCGATAACTCTAATATTCACAGTATCGCATCCTGAAAAATCTAAGCAAGCGGTATCTATCGAGACAAGATAGCAATGTCCCTCACAATGACCTGAAATAATGTCGACACAGCTATCTGCGGGAGATAGACCATTTATATAAATTTCAAACGAGTTCGTATCGGGCGATGAAAACCAATCCTCGATTTCAAATCGTATTTGAAAATCTGATGAAAACAACACAGTATCGGATGGGGGATAGGCATTCAGTAGATTCGGCGGTGTCGAATCGACAAAAAACTGCCAGCAAAGCGAATCGCCAGTCAGTGGATTGCTATAAATATCTCTAACCGATAGCAGGCAAACATTTATAGTATCCCCATCCGAGAAAACCGATGCAGAAATAAATGTCAAATATGGTTCGGTCCACGATAATTCGCTTGAATCGATTGTGTATTCGATACCATCTACCCGCAATATTATTGTCGAATCCTGAATGCTGTCGCCATCGATTTGCATTATAATCGTTTCTGGGTCGCACGATGTCCAAGAATTTGTGGTCGGGCGAACTATATATGCAATTGGTCCCTCGCAGGGATAAGTGTGAAATGGAATAGTATCGCCGGCATAACCCGATGATTCGATAATCGAATCGGCAAAATATGTAAAGGTCGTATCCTCGACATAAGCAATTCCAGCAGAATCGCAATGTGGAATAATTTGTTCGCATTCGTTATATGCGATTATCGTCCAGTTATGAGTTTCATCGCAGCCAGCATCGTAATTGTAAAATGTATCGATAATTCTCGATGCAACTGTAGAACCATCGAGAACGACATCGTAATAAATCGGTGCCGAACCATCCAGTGCACGCCAGTATAATGTAATCGTTCCCGGTGGCAGTAAAGTATCCGCCGGTGGATAGAGAAGTTCTACCGTGCTAATCGGCTCATAGTCGGCAAATACGGTAATAGTATCGTTTGCAAAACATCCGTGGTCATCGATAACAGTTAAAATATAGGTTGTTGTGGTTTCGGGAGAAATTTCAGGATTTGGAATCGTATCCACAGTATCGCCAGAAGTGGTGAACCATATATAATGATACGGCGGTGTGCCATTGTATGCAGGCGGGACAGCACCGATATTAACCGATGTCCACGGGCAAATAGTGATATTTTCGCAGGCATTCGCAATCAATTCGCATGGCGCCACAATGAAATTCCAACAGGTATCTAATTCATTCGAAGCACAATAATTCGGACTATCATTGGCATAGACGCAAATTTCGACCGTATCACCCGGAACGAAACCGAAACTTGAAAAGTCGAACCAAATCGAATCGCCGACTGCGATAAGTCCACTATCCAATGTAATTTCGGTTGTGTCGCCATCGAGAATAATTTTAACTAAAATCGATGACGAATCCAATCCGGACAGAGTGTCTGCAATATTGAAACCGGCATAGCTCGGTATAGAGTCAATTGTGCCAGAAGGGAATTCACCCCAGAAATCCGGTGCCGAAAGGTCGATATCGAAACTCCAGCAAGTCGAACTTTCGATACAATTGCTGTGAATATCGCAGGCGGAATCGAGACAGACATTTATATGTTCACCATCGGAAAACGAAGCAGTGGGGGAGAAGCGTAAAGTCTCGCCATCGAATGATAATATTGCACCATCGACAAAATAATTCGTTCCATCGACATTCAAGACAATCGATGAATCGTCCACGCCATCGGGGTCGATTAATGCGAGTATTATATTCTGGTCATCGCAGGCGCTCCAGGTATTCGGCAGTGGTTCGACAATAAAAACCTGTGGTCCCTCGCAAGGATATATATGGAAAGTCCAGTTTCCCGGGGATGTATCACCGCATTCGTTATGTGCGATAACCGACCAGATATATGTAGAGCCGCATTCTGCATCGATAAATTGAAATGTAGTGTCCGCTGTCGAACCGATTGTGTCGTCGTTCACAATCACATAGTATTCATCGGCATCTGTGGATAGCGACCAGATTAGATTTATCATTCCGACAAGAAGTGAATCGCTATCAGCTGGCGCGAGAAGTTCGAATACATCGGGAATCGGATGAACATCGAGGTAAATGCTGTCCTTGGCAGAGCAGCCATAGCCATCGGTGAATGTGCAAACATACCAGTTCGACGATGTCCCGATAACCTGTGTATTCTGCGATGTCGGTGAAATTACGCCATCGGTCGGAGACCAAGCGAATGAAAATGGTTCGATTCCACCTAAAATATCAGCCGATAAATTAGCTGTGTCATCATAACAGACTATTGTATCTCCACCGACCGAGATTTCTAAATTATCCACATATATGAAAACCGTATCGGTATCTGCACAGCCGAAATAGTCTATCACAGAGCAAATATATATAGTGCTTGTTTCGGGGTAAGCATAAGTATTGGCGCTGTTCGGCGAAGATAATCCCGTTTCTGGCAACCATTGAAAATCGTAAGGCGATGTTCCACTGATAGTTGTTGTCATCAATGAAGTCGTATCGCCGAAGCAAATAGCTATACTATCATCTAAAATTGTCAATTGCGGTGGATCCACGAGCGGGAAAATAATGCAGTGAGTTATATTATATGGACCGATTGGATGACTCGTCGAGGACACGGTGAAATCATCGATGAACCATCCATTAGAATTCGATGGGTCGGGAGTGAAATATCCTGTGCCAAACTTGAATCTGACCTCGAGCAAATCTCCCGGTGCACAGTATCCAAGCGAAATTAAATCGTGACTTTGAACATAGAGCCAGCCGCCGCTGTCATCGCAATATGAAAGCTTATACACAAGCGGATTCGATATACCATTTCGGATATATCCCGTATATCTCGGCGAAAGCATACCCGTTGCGAATTCATCGAGCTGCTGCCAGCCCGTGCTATTGACATTTATCTCGATAATTCCGCCATCGATTCCCTGCATATCGAGACCGCTTTCGCGCACATCGAGCCAGTGCCAGAAATTTATATAACATTCGGTGAAACCTGTCAGGTCGAGAGGTGCGGATGTAGTCAACGACCAATCGCTCGCCTCGGGATAAACGCCACCAGCAGCAGGAATACCTGCGATACCGATTCCCGATGGCGACGATGTAGCTCTCGGTGCAATAGTTGCAGCATCCGTATAATCGAAATCACCCGATGGGTCGCCGATAAAAAGCCGAGCCGTATCGTCATCGAAATTATCGCGGTAACCCTGAATGGAATCCGCAGAAGTCAGCAAAATCTCGATACATCTCGTTCCCGCGATAGAATCATCGACAAGAATCTGCCACGATGTATTCATAGTCTCGGCGGGAGCGATATCACCCAAATTGACGATACTATCGCCGCTTGCGAGATGAAGTCCGGGTGGTAGAATTATCGTAGCGGTTACCGAATGCACCGATGTTCCGCCAGAATTCCATACATCGAAATCGGCATCGAATGGATTCGGGTCGAATCGGCAGTTCACAGCGGATAAAGCGAGTGGAGCATCGAGATTCCAATTAAGTTCGCCGTGTTCGGGACCGCCGCCGATATAGAAATCATCGATGAACCAGCCGCGAAAGCCATTATAAAGCTGGTCGACAGTATAAAAATGGAATTTCACCTGAATATCGTGTCCAGCATAAGCCGAAAGGTCGTAAGTCCATAGAACCCATTGACCATATCGAAGGTAGCCGCCGCTGGAATATGAATCGTTAGAGTTCCATCCTGGAAGTCGTGAAAATGGAGGATTTAATGTATCTATCGTTGTCCATCCACCGCCATCGAGAGAGACGGAAATTTCCATTATATCGAATGAATTAATATCGATACATTCGACTTCCCACCATGTCCAGAACGACATATAAACCTCGGATAATCCAGCGGTATTAAATACGGGGGATGTCAGCCATGCCTCCATCCAGCAATATGAATGTCCATAAGGATTGGGTTCTACAAGAGGGATAGTTAAATCCGGGTCGTAAGGGTCGCCGACATAAGTGCCATTGGTCGGATTTCCACACCAGTAGGCACGATTTCCGCTGTGAGCATCTGGAAGATATGCGACCGACAAACTATCGATGACTTCCTCGGGGAGATTTATATGAACGGGAAATATGTCGGCTGCAACCTGAATAAGTTCGGGATTTGAAACCCAATTCCATTGTATATCCGAGCAATATGATAGGGGAGGCAGCGAGAGACAGCTTGGGTCGCGTCGATTATCGACTGTCCAACCTGAAATATCACTCTCAAAATTGTTCGAATATGGAATAGCGACAGTTATAGCATCCGGAGCAAACGGGAGCGGTCCATCGCCATCGTAAACCGGTAATGAAATCGGTCTTTCAGATGGCGAGCCAAAAAGGAGCGAGAATATTAAAAGAGTAAAAGCAAAATATTTTTTCATCTAAATCACCTCAATGTTTATAATATAACACCGATGAACCGCTCGGCAAACCCAAATGTCTTTCGACTACCTCACATTTTATTGTCATCACGAAAAAAATATCCCTGTTCACATCGTCGAGTGTCTCGTAATTTCCCTGACCTTTCGATATTATAATATCGGATTTTTCAAAGTTAGAAGCAAATTCTTTCGAGACTTCATCGAGTAAAGTTCCTGGAGCGTTCGAGCCATTAGATAAAACTTTAGCAAATTTATCGATACCGACAGAAATTGCATCCTCGTTCGTCGCATCGTTTATAGTGGGGAAGCCGCGGACAGCATAGATTATTTCGATTTTTGGATATAACTCCTTAATTACCGACAAAAGAACTTTATCGAAAACGATTTCACCTGCATTATCGCCCAATATCATCAAAGTTTTAGCGGATTTTATCCTATCTAAGAATTCGGCATAATTCCACAATCGATGCTCGATATTTAGGACTTTATCGAGAAATCCATTCAAATCTACAATTTGCTTTTGCGCTCCAAGGTCGATGATATTTCCCGCAGCGGAGACTTTTAACGCAGAATTTAATCTATCGGATGACGAATCGACAAAATCGAAAAGCTTCGGCAATAGCGACACTGCGGTTCTATTCTGCTCTATTTTGACCTTTCTATATGGGTCCGAATTCCCTGAAATCTCGTTCACGAGACCATATACGAATTTGCCTGTTTTGGGTGGTGCGTCGGAAAGCTTTATTTTCCGCAAATTTTCGCCGATTCTATGGAGCAGTTCGAGAATTTTTTCATCCGAAAGGTCAGCCATTCTACCAGCTCGAATCGCCTGCTCGAAAAAACAAGGTATGCAATCTAAATATGAACGCATCTATTTATCTCCAAGTGTGTTAAAAAAATTGGGCTCGTGCAAAAAATGAATAAATTTATCACCTAATTATTATTTGCTTTCTGGCGGGTCCAACACCGATATATTTTACAGGCACATTTGAAATATTTTCGATTTTCTCGATATATTTTTTCGCATTTTCTGGTAAAACTTCATATTCACGAATTTCGGAAATATTGTCATCCCAGCCATCTAAATTTTCATAAACGGGGACAATTTTTTCAACATCATCGGCATTCGCAGGGAAATGCTCGTTATTTTTATATTTAACCGCGATTTTGAGCGGGTCGATATTTTTTAAAACATCGAGTTTGGTCAATGCAATCGAGTCGATTCCATCGATTCGCGCAGAATATTTTAGAACCATACCATCGAACCAGCCGCATCTTCGCGGGCGACCTGTAGTCGAACCGAATTCATCGAACGAATGCTCACCCGTGCCACGCAAAATCTCCTGAACGGTTTCGTCGCCCTCGGTTGGAAATGGTCCATTGCCGACTCGTGTGCAAAATGCCTTTGCGATACCCACTATTTCATCGAATAAACGGATGTCTATTCCCAATCCCTCACTTGCGCCGCCTGCTCCCGTTTCGGAACTGGTAACATAGGGATAAGTTCCCCAGTTGACCGACAGCATCGTTCCCTGCGCGCCCTCGGCGAGAATTCCACCCTTTGTTCGCGCGATTTCATCGAGGAACGATGAAACCTCACCGACCGATTTGCCGATATAATCGAACGATTCGAGCAATTCATCGGCAACGATTGAAGGCGACTGAAATTCTATATTGTAAGATTTGCCGACAATTTTGAGCCAATTATCGAGTTTTTTAATTAGATGATTTTTGCTTGCAGTGGTTGCACCACCGACAGCAATATCGCCGATACGCATTCCGATTCTCGCCGCTTTGTCGCGATACGCGGGACCGATTCCTCGCTTGGTAGTGCCGATTCCCTGCGACGATTCCTGCACCTGTTCGATTTGCTTGTGATAGGGCAGAACGAGATGCGCTCGCGGACTTATTCGTATTCGATTCCGCCAATCTATTCCATTCTTTTCGAGCATAGAAATCTCATCGACAAGTTGCGGCAAATCGAGAACCATACCCGCTCCAAGAACGCATTCGACATCGGGATGAAGAATTCCAGTGGGGATTTGATGAAGAATAAATCGCTTATTAGCAAATTCGACCGAATGTCCAGCATTCGCTCCACCCTGATATCGAGCAACAACATAAGCATTTTCGGTGAGCAAATCCACGATTTTCGCTTTGCCTTCATCGCCCCAGAAAAGACCGACAACGAGCCGATTGGGAACTTTTTTCATTTCGCCTCCAAATTTTATTTCAATCCAATTAAGCAATCAATTTATTCGATGAATGATAATATGCAATCAATTTATTTATGAACCAAATCAAATTATCTACAGGCATTCGCCTGTTTTTGAACCTTCGGCTCTTTTGAGCCCTTCGGCTCTTTTTAATTGTTGATATAGTTATTTTGATTAATCAGGTGCAACAATGAATTCCGACTTTGTCGGAAGGAAAGATGCACGATAAAAACAGGCGAATGCCTGCCTTAAAGGTGGAGGAGTTCGAGAGTTTCGTTATCGAATACGATATATGTAAAATTTTGGTAGAAATCGCCCGAGTTGGCATAGATTCCGCTGTCGATTTTTTTCAATGTTGGCAAATGCAAATGACCGAATATCACATAATCGATACCATCTGCGATTTTTGTGCGTGCAAATTCCTCGTATTCGGTTTCGAAATGCAGATTGCGTTCCTGAGTGTATAGTTTGCTTTTAGATGAAACTATTCGAGAAATCGAACGAGCGTATTCGGCGGGGATTAGCCGAAATAGAAAAATCGATACAGGATTGCGCAGAATGGGTGCGAGCAGATTGCGGTAGCCCCAGTCGGATGGTGCTATGCCATCGCCGTGACCGAGCAAAAATATTTTGCTGTTTATTTCGATTATGGTCGGTTCATAATAGATTTTAGCATCGAGTTCGCGAGCGAAGAAACCATTCTCGAACATCCACCAGTCGTGATTACCGCCGAAAAAATGGATTTGCACACCATTCTGTGCAAGTTTTTTCAATTGGCATAGGATATCGAAATACTCGCGGAAAATAATTTTCTTGTAATCGAACCAGAAATCGAAGAAATCGCCGAGGATAAAAAGATTTTGAGCATTTTCATCCGATATTAATTCGAGAAATCTGATAAGTTTCGCTCGCTTGTCGATTTCCTTTTCAGATGATTCCGCTCCAAGATGAACATCCGATATGAAAAATGATTTGCCCATTTCAATAAATCAATTTTAAATTTAATATTCTATGACTATTGTGACCGTATCGATGGATTCGCAATATGCGCCGATTACACCTGTATAACCATTTCCGCCGGGTGGCGAAAGATAACTATCATCGGTTTCATCGTCATAGTAGTAATAATAATCCAAATAATCGTAGAAATGTTTTTCACGAGCTTGCACGATAGCTCGATAACGAGTCGCATAATAGAATTCGCACCAAGGCACTGCAATAGTTTGCGGGAGCATATCCCTTTTCCATCGCAATTTATTTCGCTCCATAAGAATAATCGAATCGGGCAGAAAATCGTGCGAATCGATTATATAGTCGAAATAAATCTCATATTCATACACGAGCGGGTCGAGCTCGACCGATACCGCAAATGCCCACTCGCGTATGTTATCGAACACCGAAGTATCGGGATATATCGTGAACGACGGTCTATTCGGAATAGTAAAAGTTTCATCGAAATCACCGATAGGCGTTCCACCGACCAATGTGTATTCGATACTCGGCTGAACTCGAAATGCAGTATCCTGCGGAATATAAGTGGGTTTTTGCCCATCGTAAGTATATACAACCGATTCGTCGAAACCGATTTGTCCGCCATCCCATCGAAGTTGCAGTTCGCAATTATGAACGAATGACGACTCCTGTGAAACACCTGCACCAAAATCGACAACCCTTGTGATATAGACATAAACGGGTTCATCGGGCGAGAACACAGCCCATACCGCTGGAAGTTCGCTATCCAAACGAGCCTGCGTATCGGGAAATTCGCAAGACAAAAACAAAAGCGTTAAAAATAATGGAATTATAATGGCTAATCGTTTCATATTCCAAAAATATATAGTTCGGTTTTTAACGCAATAAAAATCCGCAGGCATTGCCTGTTTTTTTGCACCCCTTCGAGTAGGTATTCACCTGTCTTTTGTGCGTTGCGTTTCTTCCCCGATTAAAAATCGTGGAATTCATTGCAACGCCTGCTCAATCAAAATAGATTTTTACCATTAAAAAGAACCACACCCGTTCGGGTGTTTTTGCTTGACAAAATCGGGGAATGCAATGATATTTCGTTTTAATAATTTTTTTAAGGAAACGATTATGAAAAAATATTCTGTTATAATAGTTCCCGATGGTTCGAATAACCCTGTGAAATTATGGCTTCCAGGTAAATGGTTATTTATTTCTATCTTATTACTATTATCATTTGTTGCGGCGAATGTGGTATTTTTGACATGGAATATTTTCTCATCTTTTGATAAAGCGGGAATAAAATCTGAAAGTAATATGTTGCGTAAAAATCTTTCTATTACAAGAAATCAAGTCGATTCATTATCGAATAAACTCGCTTCGATTTCTCAAAAGAATCGTTTGTTATACGACCTTGCCAATGTTCCCAAGCCCGAGCACGGTTATGCAATCGGCGGTCCGCAGCTAAAAGATATCGACAGCAAAGGTTCTAATGATTACAGAAATATCGGTGCAAATATAATGAATTATCGAATCGATAGTCTTCTATTCGTCGCACGGCAGGAAATCGAGGCGATGGATAGTGTGTCGTCGGTTCTTAAAAAGCGTGAGAAAATTCTTCGTCATACTCCATCTATCAAACCTATGCAGGGATTTTATTCATCGGGTTTCGGTATGCGCCACGACCCGATTACTGATGGCTGGCGTATGCACGAGGGTATCGATATTTGTGCACCCAAGGGCACACCTGTTCACGCTACTGCCGATGGCAGAGTGAAATTTGCTGGGAAGCGAAGCGGTTTCGGCAAAGTCGTTATTATCAATCATATATGGTATGAGACTCGTTATGCTCACCTGAACGAAATTAAGGTTTATAAGGGTCAAAAGGTTAAACGAGGCGATATAATCGGCAATTGCGGCAGAACAGGGCGAGCGACTGGTGTTCATCTTCACTACGAGGTTAGAATTGCAGGCAAGTCTGTTAATCCTCGCGATTACATCCTTCCACAATCGGTTTGCGTGGACTAATTTAATTGTATTATTCACAACTTTTTTTCTATTCAAAAGATAGAGACTGCAATAACCAAACCGTTGATTTTTTCTC
>JAGGZE010000078.1 GCA_021162205.1 bacterium | reverse complement strand
TTCTTAGTGTGCTACCATATGTTTCTCCATATTATTTTACATTTTGAGAAAAAAATCTTGATTTTTTGGTGCAAAATATTTTAATTCGAGCAACTTTTTTAATTTGAATAACTTGTCGAAAATATCGAAGGAGGGTAATGATGAACTTTTTGTATTGGATTCCTATTATCGGTGCAATCGGTTTTTTAATTGCATTTGTTTTATATTTTTATATAAAATCTCGTCCAAGCGGCACAGATAAAATGGTAGAAATTGGCAATATGATTCATAAAGGAGCGATGACTTTCCTCAAACGAGAATATTCGGTTCTAATATTTTTTATAATAGCGGTTTTTTTACTTTTGCTTTTCGGTCTCGATGCCTATAAATGGCAAACCGCTGTCGCTTTTCTAAGTGGAGCTATCTGCTCGTTGCTCGCGGGTTTCCTCGGTATGACAGCGGCGACCACTGCGAATGTCAGAACGACCTGGGCTGCGAAAATCGGTGGACAGGCACTCGCACTTAGAACCGCATTTTTCGGCGGCTCGGTTATGGGACTGGCTGTGGCGTCGCTCGGACTTATCGGACTCGGTATATTTTTTATATTCTTTGGGGATACAGAATCGGCGAGAGTGTTTTCCGGTTTCGCTATGGGTGCAAGTTCTATCGCGCTTTTCGCAAGACTTGGCGGCGGTATTTATACTAAAAGTGCAGATGTCGGTGCAGACCTCGTGGGTAAAGTCGAGGCCGGTATTCCCGAGGATGACCCTCGAAATCCAGGCGTGATTGCCGATAATGTCGGTGATAATGTCGGTGATATCGCAGGTATGGGTGCAGATATTTTTGAAAGTTATATCGGTGCTATGGTTGCAACGATTGCTATTGCTGCCACATCCACATCGATGATGATAGTCGGCAATGTCGGAGCATATATGGCTTTCCCGCTTGTAATCGCAGCAATCGGTCTAATTGCATCCATTCTCGGAATCGCATCGATGAAAATTTTCGAGCGGATAAGTCCCACCGCAGCATTGAATGCGGCCACTTATGTCGGCAGTATTCTACTTTTTGTCGGGGCATTTTTTGCTACGAGAATTCTCGATATAAGCATAAATGTTTTCTGGGTGATGATTATCGGGAATCTCATCGGTATTGCAATCGGGCTTTTAGCCGAATACTATACTGCTGGCAAACCTGTTCGTGATATTGCAGAATCCTCGAAATTTGGTGCCGCAACAAATATTATCACAGGACTTGCCATCGGACTCGAAAGTGTTGCTGCACCTGTTTTGGTTATCGCGGTCGGTATATGGCTGTCATTTCATCTCGCTGGAATGTATGGAATCGGTATCGCCGCTGTCGGAATGTTAGCGACAGTCGGTGTTACGATGAGTGTCGATGCCTATGGACCAATTGCGGACAATGCCGGCGGAATAGCCGAGATGGCTGGTCTCGGTGAAAATGTTAGAAAAATAACCGATAAACTCGATGCACTCGGAAATACCACCGCTGCAATCGGTAAAGGATTTGCAATCGGTTCGGCTGCACTAACTGCACTCGCTCTATTCTCTGCATTTGCTCAATCTGCGAAGCTTTCGGCAATCGACCTGACTAAACCGATCGTTGTTATAGGTATATTTATAGGTGGATGTATTCCGTATCTTATCGCATCGATGGCGATGAAAGCTGTCGGTCGTGCTGCGGATAAAATGATAGAGGAAATTCGCCGTCAGTTTAGAGAAATAAAGGGTTTGCTACAGGGTAAAGCGAAACCCGATGTCGAAAAATGTGTCGATATCGTTACATCGTCGGCACTGAAAGAAATGATTTTGCCAGGTCTTGTCGCGATTCTAACACCTATAATCGTCGGATTTTTATTGAAGGCGGAAGCATTGGGCGGAATGCTTGCGGGAGCGACAGTTTCCGGTGTGATGCTCGCATTGTTTATGTCCAATTCAGGCGGTGCCTGGGATAATGCTAAAAAATATATAGAGGAAGGAAATCTTGGCGGTAAAGGTTCCGATGTTCATAAAGCGGCAGTTGTAGGAGATACTGTCGGCGACCCATTTAAAGATACCGCAGGTCCATCTATGAATATCGTTATCAAACTTATGTCTGTGGTATCGTTGGTATTGGCACCATTGCTTGTGCATTTAATGAAATAATTTTTCGATTGTCTTATGTATAAAAAGAAACTATTAAATATATTATCCAATCTCGAAGAACAGATTTCCTCTATCGAGCTTGAAATGAGCGAACCATCGATATTTTCCGACCATCAAAAAATGACCCTGCTTAATAGGGAATACAAAAATTTGAAAGAATTAGTCGAGCTTCGCAACAAATACCAAGATGTGGTTCGACAATTTATCGAGGATGAGGAACTTCTTAACAGCGATGACGAGGAAATAACAGGGATTGTCGAGGCCGAACTTCCGCAGTTAAAATCTGAAATAGAAAAATTAGAGAAAGAAATTTTTGCTCATCTCGCTCCGCCAGACTCGAACGAGGGGAAACCTGTCATTGTTGAAATCCGCGCCGGCACAGGCGGTGATGAGGCCGCTCTTTTTAGTGGCGACCTTTTCAGAATGTATTCCCGATACGGCGAGGAGCATAATTGGAAAATCGAGGTCATCGATTCTAACCCCACAAACCTCGGCGGATTTAAGGAAATCGTATTTATAATCACGAGCGATGATACATATTCGCTTATGCGGTTCGAGTCGGGTGTTCATCGTGTTCAAAGAATTCCGGTAACCGAATCCGGTGGAAGAATTCATACATCTGCGTCTTCGGTAGCGGTTTTGCCCGAGGTTTCCGAAGAGGAAATGGATATTCGTCCCGATGATTTGAAAATCGATACATATCGAGCATCTGGCGCCGGCGGTCAACATGTCAACAAAACCGAATCGGCGATACGGATTACTCATATCCCGACAGGAATCGTAGTTACCTGTCAAGCTGAACGTTCACAGCATAAAAACCGAGCGAGAGCGATGCGTATTTTGAAATCGAAAATTGCCGAACAGAACCGAATCGAGACGGAAAAGAAAACTGCTTCGAAACGCAAAGTTCAAGTTGGCACCGGCGACCGTTCGGAGAAAATTCGCACATACAATTTTCCGCAAAATCGTATCACCGACCACAGAATCGGCTATACCGCATACAATCTCGGGGATGTTATGGATGGTAAATTAGATGATTTGTTCGATGCACTTCGGTCTGCCTGGGCTGAAAGTGTGCTTAATGAAAATATAGATTGATTATTTGGAGGATTTTTATGGAAATTACAATCGTATCTCACTCACTATCGGGTATTTTTCTTACCAAACTCAGGGATAAAAATGCCGATGTTTCAAATTTCAGGGAAACTATCGAATCGTTGACTACTGTGCTATTTGTCGAATCGAGTAAATCTTTGGCAACCGAAACTATCGAAGTTGAAACACCATTTGAAAAAACAATCGGAACGAAATTGGTGGAAGATATAATTTTGATACCAATTATTCGAGCAGGTTTGGGAATGGTTCGACCGATTTTGAATTTATATCCGCAGGCGATTGTTATGCACATCGGAGCGAAACGAGATGAAAAAACTCTCGAAACTATATCATATTATTCCAATATAAACGAAAGAATCGAGGGCAATACTGTATTTTTGCTCGACCCGATGCTTGCAACAGGCGGAACTCTATCGTTTTCAATCGATGAAATCGCAAAATTTTCACCCGAACGAATAAATATTCTCACAGTGATTTGTGCTCCCGAGGGAATAGAGCGTGTATCGTTTGTAGCGGATAATTCGGGCATCCCGATAGCTCTTTGGACAGCGATAATCGACAGGCAACTCGACGATAATGGATATATATTGCCCGGTCTCGGCGATGCCGGCGATAGAATTTTTGGCACGATTTAATTTTTTACGAGTCTCTATATCATTTGGATATGAATCCGTGCATTTCATCTGCTATTTTCAGCATTGTTATAGATATTATGGATTTTTCAATACGCGAATTCGTCTGATTACGAATTTTCTACCATTTTTCACAAACTTGATTCGAACTACTGCCTTAATCTGTAAATACTCGTAAGAAATTTCTTTTCCATTGATACCGACCACAACAACTTTTTTGGGGTCGATATGATAATATTTTTCAGTAATTGCAATACTGTCGGCTTTGACATCCATAAGCAAACCATCGATTGTATAAACCGTGTCCTCTTTTGGATTGTCCATAACAATTTCGGTGTCTTCACCCAAATTCAGATATCTGAATTTATCACTGTTATCGTCTAAAGAAGAATAATTTTGTCCAAATGCCAACAGTGGCAAGAAGATCATAAATATTAGATATTTCATTTTGCCCTCCTCGATAAATTATTTACCTCGCCAGAATAAACCTTTGCTTTTAGGCGAATTAATGCTTGCACTTGTCTGTGAAATAGCGCCGGTTGAAAGTTGAACTGCAATCATAGCGTCATCTGTAAGTCCAACATGAACCGCAGGTGACGAGGGAACTCCCTCACCGATTTCGACGAATTCATATAACCAGCCATCTTCATCCATACCGAGAATACTTGTTTCACCGGGAACACCTGTTCGATAATCCACTCCATAAAGACGTGAACTACCACCAAAAGAGCAAATATCATCATTGGGGATATAGGAAGTGAAAAATACCACTCCACCGATTATAAGCGGATGATTAGTGATTCTTTCACCATCGACCATAGTCATTCTCCATCCAGCGCCCGATGCCATATCTACAAGAAGACTATCATAACCTATAGTATCAGATTCGTATTCATACACATAAGTTCCGGATTCAGTTTGTTGAACTGTTACATTTGTTATGTCGATTAAGTCAGTAAAAGTCACCGAACTTGCAGCATTCCAATCGGGGTCCTTTGCACCGAAGAAGTATTGGTCTGCCTTATCTCCCTCATCCAGGTCGGAATAATATCGCCCTGTTCCGAAATAGACCCATAAACGACCTGCATCGTCTATTGTTGCAGCGCCTCCAGCGGTGATTGGTCCCGGAACTGACATAAATTCAGACATTGTCCAATCAGCAAGGTCTTCACTCTCATGGGTTAATACCTTATATATTTTCCCATACCAACTACTGCCATGCCAATATGACTCACCAATATATATCGCATCGACATTTCCATCTATATCCACATCCACGGGGATAGCATCAGCAAAATGTCCATCGTAGGAAGAAGTGCTGTAAAACTTTTTGCTGTCCGTCAAATCGGTAATATTCGCAATAAACAATTCAGCTGTTTGTGAAACACCGCCACCAACCGATGTGGGTCCAGAACCTGCAATAAGAAACCACTTGTTCCCTACTTTGATGACACCTGGATAGTTTGTTGTGAATGCGATGTCCGGGTCGGTAGTCTCCCACATAAGTTCGATATGGTCCGGGTCGGTAATGTCGAGAGCAAAGTATGCAGAACTGTATGTGTTGAAGTCTGGGATTGTGTATTCAGTTCCTCCAAAACGCATGCCGCAAATCAGTGCTGTTCCCCAACCATTGGGATGACGCGCATCATCGATGAAAATCTTTGCATCGAATACCTTCGGTTTTAGGTCGACATAATAGACATGGCAATAATCGTTGCTGGAAAGCCATTTCAAATGCGGCAAAAGATTGAATGGGATAATAGCTTCAAGTTCCGTGCCCAAATCATCACCCATATCGTCGAGATAACCTCTATCGAGTGGACTTCCTGTTTCCACATATCTACCTGCATTAAACATATGAAGCATACCATCATTTGCCCCGACATATACCATACCCTGTCTTGTTTTATATTTTTGGAAGAATGAACGATATGAAGCATCATTGAAAATAAGGTCATATCTATCAGCAGGCGCACCGACAAATGTTGGAGATGAACTAACTATATCCGACAGTTTCCAGACTTTACTGTCGGCAGTCCGACTACGCCAGAGTATTATATCATCATAGTCGATACCTTTTATATAATTGATAAGACTTTCCGCCATCGCAGTAGTGCCGTAATTCAGGTGAGGAGCAATACGAGGAGTGTGAGCGGGACCTTTCTTGAAGTCTATCAGCTCAAAACCACTTTCCGACACTTTTGGAACAACCACTTTGATATTCCTGTCATTCACGCTGGTGTTCCAGAGCTTTCTTCCAGCACGCCATACCGAGCTAATATCATTCATACCAACTTCATCCTCCAATACATCCTCTTCACAATCGCCATCAGTATCTTCCCATCGTTCAACAACTGTTTGGTTTTGGTCAGTATCGAAGTATATATGCAAGATTCTATCATCTTTCAGATGAAGATGCCCATCTGCATCTGAATCCTCACGGAGATTTCCGAGCTGGTCTATCCACAGCGCATGAAGTTCACCAATCCATTCAAGCTCACTGCCTGACAAATTCAATTTTGGCGAGAAATATGCCTGAAATACATTTCCTTCGCCTTTATCACTTGTAGATACCACAGATACAGCCGCCGCAGCGGATGTCTGGCGAAGAATATCCATAACAATCGCGTTCAGTGAATTCTTGAGCTGCCAACCATTTGCCGCTTCATAATAGCCGTCGGGAACACCATCGCCATCCTTATCCCATTCTTCATCCAAGTCGGGAATGTTGTTATCATTTTTGTCCTTAAAGGCGCCATTCTTTGCGGCACGCTTAAGAATTCCTCGAGCATCTTCCTCCTGACCGAAGCAATAGACAGTATATAATGTAATATGCTGTTCACTTTCGTAGTCGTCGCGCATGTCGGCGGTATGCGCCCATAGCGCAACATCGTCGAGGTAGTCGGAACCGCTCGAGGCATAACTTCCGGGGTCTTCGCCGTCACCATCATAGTCGCGTAGCCAGCTCGGAATATTCAAATCTTGCGTGCTTTCGCCATCGGTAACCATAATCACGAAATTATCCTGGCACCAGCCCTGCTCCGGGTCGTGTGCGGCATAATTTGCATTGGTATAATATCCGCTCAATGCTTGATAATATCTCGTTGCCTCGTAGAATGATTCAGCGAGCGGTGTCCAAGTATCACATCCCTTATTCTCGATGTCAGTTAAAAAGCTTGATAGAGGTGAACCGAGCCAGACCGCTATGTATCCGCCCTCGCTTTCCTGGTAGTGCTCGACTCCATATCGGCATCTATCGAATGTCTCCTGCACAAAACCGTGTGGGTCTTCGCCGCCCTGTATTTTCTTTACCACCTTCCACTGGTATGAGTAGCTGCCACTCTGGTAGGTCTGCCCCTTATAAGCATATACATATTGGTCACATTCGTTCTTAAATTTCCACCAACGACCATCATCGCATTTGTAGTATTTGTAGTAAGTTCTGTAGCTCTGTGCGGGGTCTTCCCATATAAGCGTTTTTCGTCCGGAGAATGTTCTCGACTCGCACTTTCCGCCGATAAGCACTTGTCTCGCAATATCGATTCTGCGGGAAAGCATCCAGTTGAGGAAATTGCCTGAAAAGCGCTGGTTTGCCGGGTCAGCAGTGCCTGCCCAACCTGTGATTTCCTCGAATTGGTTTGTTGCGAATTGATACTTCTTATCCGGGTCGGCATAGCCATAATATCTTAAGTCGGGCATATAGCTTCCGTAATCATATTCCAGAGGGTTGGAGGAACTATTGTCAACATAAGCGGGATAATTCATCGAGCCGGAGTTATCCATAATGATTAGCACATTAGGTGGCACAGTTTCCGACAGGAATGGCGGGACGGCACATGGCATATCACCTTCCGCCGGTCCCTCGGGAGGCGCCACATCGTGGCAAACAGCATCATACCAGTAGCAGCCATAGTCTTCACAATCGCTCTGGTTGGTCAGAGTAGGGCATGTTGGTGCGTCGGTGTTGCAGTGCCCGTCATACCAGTAGCATCCACTCGTTTGGCATGTTGGCTTGTCCGTGATGGTTTCGCAAGTCACCTGCTCGTCACAATGACAACTGCCATCATACCAGTAGAATCCGAAGCGTTCACAATCACTCTGGTTATCGGGCTGTTCACAAGTTGGCGGATAAGTGCGGCAAGCTGCATTCCACCAGTAGCAGCCAAAATACTCACACCAGGATTGTCCCCAATGGGTATAGCGCGAACATCCTGCTTCCGCTTCTGTGGGAATCAATAGCACTGTTAGTGGAAGCAGAAACGCCAGCAGGAGGAGTGCGTGCACAGCCCATGATGCAGCCCGTGACGCAGCCCACGATGCAACCCGTGACGCAGCCCACGATGCAACCCACGACTTAAGTCGTGGGTTCACAAATTCACGATTCATTTTAAAATATTTCATTTTATCCTCCGTGTTTATGTTAGTTTTTAGTTTTTAGTTTTTAGTTATTTTTTTAATCGATTTCTGGGTTGTTTTAACTATCGATGTTAACATTTTAACCAATTCTTCAGTATCATCAATCAGTGATTTTGCAAGTTTGTCTTCAAGATAGTTAGAATCACGCAATAATTTTAACCAATATAATGTTTCTCTTGCCTCCTTTGATGCAATCGACATCTTTGCAAGAAAATCCCTCCTACTCTGTCCCGCACTGGCTTCTTCTATATTTGCTCCTATACTTGTTCCTGAACGCAATATCTGTTTGGATAAGACATATTCACTTTTCTTGTCGTATAAAAACCTATACAACTTAATAATTCTCAAGGCGAACCTATAGCTTTTATCTTTTACATTTTCTTCATTATCATTCATACTATCTCATTTTTTTAGTTTTTAGTTTTTAGTTTCTCACCTCAATCACGCTTTACTCGTTATTGTGGGTGGGGGGAACTAAGCACTCAAAACTCAAAACTCAACACTAATTATAAACTGCCTTACAACACTTAAAAATCAATGAGCGCTGATTCCGACAATTTTTCTGTATGCAGTTTCGATAGACGATTGCTCTTGAACAGTTCCCTCTGCATACGATATTTGCCTATCTCACTTTTTTAGTTTTTAGTTTTTAGTTTTTAGTTTTTAGTTTTTAGTTTTTAGTTTCTCACCTCAATCACGCTTTACTCGTTATTGTGGGTGGGGGGAACTAAGCACTCAAAACTCAAAACTCAACACTAATTATAAACTGCCTTACAATACTTAAAAATCAATGAGCGCTGATTCCTACAATTTTTCTGTATGCGGTTTCGATAGACGATTGCTCTTGAACAGTTCCCTCTGCATCGGATTGAATGCGATAGAACACAGCGGTTCCACCCGATGAAATACCTGTTCCGACACCCTCGTATCCAGTTCCACCGAATACAATATTTGCGCCAGCGACAATTCCTGTGAAAATATGCTCGATAACAAGTGTTACGGTTTTCCCGCCGACATTGACAGGGGTTGTGCTGGGAGCGGTTCCTGCTGCTGCTGCATTCTCGATATTTATCATCCCGACATCGACACCGGATTCCGCCGCCTCGAATACCGATAAATATCTTCGTGAACTTCCAGAAATGCCAGTGCCCTGCATCAAAAGCTTTAGCGAAAGCCCGACAATAATCATCATAAATAAAAGAATCATAATCACAGTAACCATAGCGATTCCAGAACGCGCCCTTATTTTTTTGTTCTTTTTTATCATTATAAATTTCTCGGTTTAATTGTGCTTTCCCATACCTGATATTTTAAATTTCTTCCAATATTTTCAACATTTACACTTTGGTTACCGACATATATCGTATCCTGAGGATAATAGTAATTTTGTTCGCCTCTTGTAGCGGTTACAATCGATATTCGCATTAAATCGATATTATCGAGTAGTGAAGGATTCGAGATTACAGCAGAAAGGTCATTATACATTTCCCCGGCATCGATTTGTCTATCGCCATCGGTATCTATCCAGAATGTTACTTGAAAATTGACAACATCGGAAATAAATAGCGTCGAATCGCGCGCAAGATTGCCATTCTGGATACTGTAAGTAACAGCAGCAGGTCCAGCTGCATTGCTGACCTTAAAAACGAAATTCAACGATGAATAAACGACATTGTTAAGTGTCAAAATCCAGGCATCTTGACCTGCCGGACCGATAGCCGATGTCGTATCGGTAATTTGATACACAGGAAAACCGATTTGTGTTCCAATCGGTGAAAGAATGATAATATAATCGTCTTTAGTTAAATCGTTATCGGGGTTGTTCCATCGACGGACAGTAATTTGGTTCGAGCCACTTACGGGGGATAATATATATGACCATTTCCCTGTATTACCACTCATTCCAAAAGATACCGATTGAATTGTCAAAACATCCGAACCGTTCACGCCCGTGTTATCCGAGCAAGTAATCGGAATCACATTAGATGGTATTCCATATCCTGCCATAAACATATCCCATTTTATGAATTGAGTGCCGACCTGAGTATCGGCGTGAGAAAGTGTCTGCCGTTCTTGAGTCAAAGATTTAGCGAAAAATGTCGAGAATACATAAAATGTGGACGACATCAGCATACCGACTAAAATGACAGCTACCAAAAGTTCGGGTAATGATATACCGTTTCTATTATGTAAAATCGATTTTTTCATCGGCTCACCGCCGCTTTATATGTTAAAAAATTCAATTGATGTCTTGAATTGTCTGTTCGGTCATCCCATGCAATTATAATATTTATACTTTTTATTCCCGCAGATGGCACATTGTCTGCGATATTCCACATTATAAAATAATTATCTCGCTCTACCGAAACAGTATCTGCGTGGTCGGGAGTAGTAGAATCGAATAAATCGGTGGTATCGGCATCATCTATAAGGTCGATATTTTCATAATCGACTGCACGGAAATTCTCGGTATATTGTTCGGCAAGTAATCGAGCATTTGAAACTTTTTTGTTATGAATATTGCTTTTACACATAAATACAGTAACAGGAACGATAGCCATAACCCCGATGACGAGTATAGTGAACGCTATCATAACTTCGAGGAGTGTAAATCCATTATGTTTTCTGTTGTTAATTTTATGTATGTTTATCATTTTTCCTACACCACTTAGATTTTTCACTTAAAATAATTATAAATTATTTCCAATTTGTTCCATCGTATTGCATCACTACCGCCGACCCGATTGCAGAAACAAAAACTGCACGAGTTTCCTTGCCATCGGTGAAATAAACTGTTCCTGGAATAGGCACTCCCGCTCTCGGTTGAATCGCTAATGCATTCGCAGGGAACGATATTCCATCGGTCGGTATCGGATTACCATCGGGGCCATTAGGACTGCCAGATATATCGTTGCCCTTGCCAAATTTCACAGAACGATGTAAAGTATCTCGACTAACCAATGTAAAAAAACCGACGCTATCGACTCTAATAATTCGCCATAATTGCGGTGTCGAATCGGAGAAACAACGAACTAAATATGGTTTGTTTTTCTCCAATGCAGACTGCCGTGCAAGCGCAACAGACTGCTTAAAATTCATCGAGGCGTCGGAGACCAAAAGATGTGTTCCAATTCCTTTGAGGACGAAAAAGCTCGATGTTGTCAAAATCCCTATTATCACCACGACAGCCATAACCTCGAGAATTGTCATTCCGATTTCTCTATTTTTTATTTTATAAATCATATTTCCCCATATTTATATATAGGAATAATTATTGATATTTCAAGTGCAAAGTTAAGATTATAATTTATTTTATACAATATTACATAGATTTGGAAATAGTAGCGAAAAAGAATCGAGTTAAATGGAGTTTTTTGTTTTAAAAATACTTAGATGTGTTTATTGTTCGATGTAATCCAAATGAAGCAGAATTAAAAGAAAACAAAACAAGAATGAATATATAAATATGCTGACTAAATCGAAAATAATACAAATTCTCATCGGGATATTTTTTTCCCTTATTTCAAACTCGATTTTTGCGAATAATTTACATATTCAGGATATAATTTCTGATATGTCGGCAAAATGGGAGCAAATCAGCGACTGCACATCCCGGATGGAATCGTATACCAAACTTGGCAAACAGGAACAAAACCAAACTATAGATTATTATTTTCTAAAACCGAATTGGATTAGAATGAAAATTGTCGATGGCGATAATATCGGAGCGGAAATCGTGTATAACCCGATAGATAAAATAATTAAAGCAAAAGCTGGCGGTATATTGGGATTTATAACAGTCAAATTTTCTCCGGATAACCCGCGTGTTCAATCTATCCGAGGGCATCGAATCGACCATAACAATATCGGATATATCGTAAATCGATGGCGAAAATATCTTGAAACATACAATGTTTCTATATCCAACGACGATTCGACAATAACTCTTAATGCTGTCGGTATAGATACATCGAAATACTATGGTGCATACAGCGAAAATATCACAATCGATTCTAAAACATACTTTCCTATACATTTCGAGCAATTCGATATTTCAGGACAGTTAATTCATCGTGTTATTATATCTAATGTCCAAATAAATGTTGGACTTAAACGAGATTTTTTCGATATTTAATTTATATACAGTTAAAATTTATGGGAGGTTGGAAGATGATTGGTAATAGAAGAATCGGAATAACAGGAATGATGCCGATAGAGTTGATTTTCGATTCGGGAGTAACACCGCTCGATATTCGGAATTTTTTTCTGCAGCATCCCGATAGAATTACCTATATTCAACGGGGTGAAATGGATGGTATTCCCGCAAATGCTGGAATTATGACGAAAGGGATATACGGCGCCATTATGGAGGATAAAATCGAGGAAGTGGTGGTCGTTTTTCAAAAGGACAGCATAAAACCATATATTCTGTCGGAAATGCTCGATGACCAGGGTGTGATTGTTCACAAATTTAGATTTCCTCTCGATGGCAATCGTGAATCGCTGAAATTAGAAATTGAGAAACTTGCGGAAAATCTCAAACTGGTTAATCTTGAAAATATCGAATACTGGCGGTTTAAGTTGAATGAAACTCGTCGATTAGCTCGGCAAATCGATGAACTTAGCTGGACAAAAAATACAGTGAGTGGATATGAAAATCATAGATACCTTCAATCATTAATAGATTTCGAGGGCGACCCCGAATTATATATGACAAAACTTTATAGTTTTTTAAATGAAATAAAAAACGAAAAGCCCTTCAAACAAAAAATAAAATTAGGTTTAATCGGCGAACCACCGATTTATCCTGAAATTTATAAAATTATCGAAAGATGCGGTGCGAGAATCGTTTTCAATGAACTACAAAGGCAATATTCGATGCCGTTTCCCGTGAGTGATTATATCGACCAATATCTTAGATATACTTTCCCTTACGATATATCGAAAAGAGTCGAAGATATAAATGCTGAAATCGAGCAGAGAAATATTCACGGGATAATCCATTATGTAGATATTACAGGTCCCTGTTATGTCGACGATATTATTTTCCGCAAAAAAATCGGGCTGCCGATTTTGACAATCGAGGGTGGGAATTCTCTTGTTGCAAATATTAAAACGATTACTCGAATTTCAAATTTCGTAGCCACACTAAAAGAAAATTAAGCATCGATATCGTTCGGCAGGGGCAGGTTCGCAAGTTGCCCAAATGTGAAACAGGAATGATGAATAAGATGGATGCTTTGGAATTGCTATAATGAACTATTGCAGTTCTATAATGAATTAGATTTTTAGAAAGATATCAAAAAAAATGATTGTAAAAACAGTTCTTATTCGATAGATTAAAATAAATTGCAGGAGAAATTTATGAAGTTTTTTCATAGAATGGTTTTTATAATCTTCGCATTATCGGGAATTTTATACGCGGGGGAACTCGGTTTAATTGTCGATTGGGCGGCTTTTCGAGGTGATTCATCGGGGTATTCATGGCTGGAAATTCATACGAAAATAAACAGGGAAAATTTTAAATTCCTGCTCGATTCTACTTCATCCGCTTATGTTGGAACATTGTTTTTCCGCATCGATATCGATGACCAGCGGGGAAATTTAGTCGATTCGCTTTCCTATGAAAAACCTATTGTAATTCCCGAAAATCAACCTGTTTCCCAGCAATCGAAATTGCTGAATATATATACTTTTCATTTTCCTATTGGGAGATATCATATCGATATTTTTGCAAACGATAAAATAGGGGAAAAATCTGACAGTGTATCATTCGATTTTGAATTGTTAGATTTCTGGGTCGATAAAATTTCGGTTTCACATATAATGTTGGCATATACCGCCACACAATCATCCGAGAATACAAATCTCGATAGAATGGGCTACCGGATGTTTCCAAATCCCAGTGGGATATACGATTTAAGCTCATTAGTTCTCTATGATTATGCCGAATTTTATTTTCCCGATACTATTACACGCAAAATTGGAATCGTTCAAGAAATATATGCCGATGATACATTATTTCGTTCTTTTTCTCCCGAATGGCGATATATGAAATCGGCGGATTGGTTCATCGGAGGTTTTTCTATCGCAGGTTTCCCCGATGGCGAATATACTTTAAATTTGTCATTAGTCGATACTACGAACAATATGCTTGCGAAACAGGAAAAAAATTTTATAGTTGCCAAACATCCCAAATTTGCAAAAGCGACTCTCGATACGGAACTTGTTGACAAATACAGGGATGTGTTATTATATTTGTTGAAAACGGATGAACTTGCAACTTTCGATAAACTCGATAAGGAAAGCAAGGTAAATTTCTGGTATAGGTTCTGGAGCGATAACGACCCCAACCCGAACACTAATGAAAATGAATTTTACGACCAATATATCGCCCGATGGAATTATGTAAATAAAGTTTTTGCATTTGGGAATACTCGAGGTTGGAAAACAAATCAGGGGAGGATTTATCTTATTTATGGACCGCCCGATGATATCGAGCATCATTCGTTTCAGGTTTCGAACAATGCGTGGGAAATCTGGCATTATTTCGATAAAAATTATTATTTTATTTTCGCCGATATGCTCGGTTTTGGAACGATGAAATTAGTTCATTCGAATGTCGATGGTGAAGTTCAGGATTCATACTGGCGCGAAAGAATATCATCGCCGCATAATCCGCAGTTATTTCAAAAATCTGAGGGAGAACGATGAACACAGAAGTATATAAAACATTACGAGAACATATGGGTGAAAAACCCGATTCGCTGGCATTTGCAAGACTTGCAGAAATGCTTTTTGAGAATGGGAAAAAGGATACTGCATTTAAGATTATCGAGAAAGGATTGGAGCAAAATCCTTCATATATCACCGGTTATGTTCTTTTGGGGCATTTGCTTCACAAATCGGGACAGCTCGATGAAGCTCGTAAAGCTTTCCAAAAAGTTTTAGAATTCGACCCATTCGACCTTGCGGCACTTCAAGATTTGGTTGAAATAGAACTGTCCGCAGGTAATTATCAAGCTGTGGCTGCTCATATTCTTCAGGTTTTATCTATCGACCCCAATAATCATATCGCTTACGATACATTAGTCGAGAATTGGGATAAAATAAATGAGGCGGTTCCAGAATTGATTAGAGAGCCCGAGCCCGAATTGATTACAGTCGATATGGAAAAAATCGGCGGCGGGACTTTTTCATTGATTGGAACAGAACCTATCGGGGAAATTAAGCATCTGCCATTAGTTGTCAAGACTATGCCCGAAGAGTTGCAGGCTCTCGAACAGATGACCGAATCTAAAAATATGGAACCTGTGGAATTAAATGAAATCGACCATAATATGAGCGACCTTGTGGAAATCGATGAAATATTCAAGGCATTTAAAGCTCCTGTTGCTCAAGAAATTCAATCTGAACAGTTGCAAATTTCCGACGAGATAGAACCGCCGATTTCAAGCGAAAAAACGGTAGAAATGCAATCGAAGGGAAATGAAACAGACGAAATAGATTTATCTTTCGATAACGATATCATAGTAAAGGAAACCGAACAGGCATCTCAAATCGAACCATCCGAAGAAATTTCTATATCTGAAACGGAATCGGTTGAATCTGCTTTATCCCGTCCTGCTGTCGAAAACGAGGAAATGCAAGATGCTCTCGATTGGGGATTAGAAAATACAGAACCTGAAATTTCACAAGAAATTAAGACTGCCGATGAACAAATTCCGCAAGTAGAACAATCGCAGGAAATCGAACAAACAGAAGAAATACCATCCGAAATTTCCGATGATATTTTCGAGTTTGATACAAGCGAACCGGAATCCGAGGAAGCCGATACCGAAAGCCCCGAAGTAACTGCCGGAATTGAAAAACCTATCGAGTTAGTCGAACCGATTACTAATGAACAAGTTTCTGAGAAGAAAGAGATAGAAATTTCTGCGGAAGAATTTCGGATTGAAATTCCACAAGGAAATGAAGAATCTGTTGAAATAACTGAACCCGCAGAGGAACAGATTAAACGAGAAGAAACTATAGAATCGAAACCACTCGAATCTGAAACTATAGAAAGCGAAATGGATATTCCCGAGAATATATTTGAAGTCGAGGAATTTGTTTCGACAGAGGAAAAAATTGAAGAAATTCTCGAAAATAAAAAAGTCGATGAATCGATTAGAGTCGAGACGAAGACCGATGAAACATCTGAAATCGAACTTTCCGAAGACATTTTCCCTATCGATAACATTAGTGAAAAATCTGTGGAATCAGAAACTGTTATTGAAGAGAAAGAATCTGGAATCCATGAAAAAATTCAAGAAATGCCAGATGAATCCGAGTCTAATACAAAAGTAGAAGAAGAATCCGAGCAAGAAATCGAAAATTTACTTTCCGATGGTAAAATATTCGATATACCCGAATCTGAGAAGGTCGATGAAATTTCCTCGTTTGAAGAGATATTAAAACAACCCGAAATTCCATCGCAACAGGAAGGTGAAATCGGAAGCGATGCACTCGAAATCCCGCAGGATATTTTTCCTGTCGAGGAAAGCGAGGAAAAATTGCAAGAAACTCATCAGAAAACAGAATCCACGAATAATGATGAACCGAGCGGGAATTCGACCGAGATTTCAGCTACCGCTATAGAAAATGAAAGTGTCGATAGTGAAAATACATTCGCTAAACAGAGCGATGAAAGCGATATACCGCAAAATATATTCGATGTCGAGGATGTCGGTGTTCCCAAAAGAGATGATGAAATCGTTTTGAAAGATGCTGAATTGCTTTCATTGGAGGATATTGTCAAGGAAATAGAATCGTCGGGAATAGGGAAGTCGAAACCAACGGAACAGGTTATCGGTGAGAAAGAACAGGAAAAAGAACCAGAAATTCCTGCCGATGAGCAATTACAAACCGAGCAACCGATTGGAACAGATGAAATAGAGATAGAGCGAATCGATGGTATTCAGCAGCACGATAATACCGCATTTACTCCACCTGCTGAGACCGATAAACTTTCAGGTCTCGATTCCCGTGTAGATTTTTCACCACCCGATGAAAAGCTCGAAATCGATGGACTCGAAATGCGAATCGATAATCCATTTGAAGAAATTCCTCGAGATATTCTCGAACATCTTGTCGAAAATAATGAAAAAGTCGATAGTATTCCTTCGATTTCGCAGAAATCTTCGGAACCATCCAAAAAATTGAAAACTCGAACCGAAGCGGAAATTTATGCTGCACAAGGTAAAACGAAAGAAGCAATCGAGATATACGAGCAAATTCTTGCAAATGCCGATATTTCCGAACAGGAAAAAGAAACATTTGAAAAAAGACTGAAAATTCTTCGGGATAGATTAAACAAACAAAAATAATATCATTCAAATGTTCACAGTGCCGATTATTTCAGCGACATTGGCGAATCCATTTTCGATGAGATATGAATCGAGAAATGAAACCGTTCGTTGCGGTAAATTTGTGTCGGCGAAATATCCAGAGCCGATTTGAACCGCCGATGCTCCAGCGATAATAAGTTCGACAAAATCTTCCGGGCGATAGCATCCACCGATACCGATAATCGGTATCCCGATTCCTTTCGATGATTCATAGACCATAGCCACAGCCACAGGATGAATTGCAGGTCCCGATAGACCGCCTGTTATCGCTCCGAGCCGCGGTTTTCTCGTATATATATCGATAGCCATCGCAGGCAAAGTATTGATTAGTGAAATTGCATCGGCACCGCCATCACTAGCGGAAATCCCGAGTTCTGTAATTTCGGTTACCTGCGGCGAAAGTTTTGCCCATAACGATTTTTTAGTGATTTCCCGTAGTTTTTTCAATAACGAAAATACAGTATCGGGATTCCTGCCAAAATGTATCCCACCTTCTTTTACATTCGGGCAGGAAAGATTCAACTCGATTGCATTCACAAAATCGATAGCGGAAACTTTTTCGACGAGCTCGATAAATTCGTTCTCGGAATTGCCACCGACACTGACCACTATTTCGGTCGGCAAATCGGCAAGCAGCGGAACAATATCTTTTATGAATATATCGATACCAGGATTGACGAGACCGATGGAATTCAGCATCCCCGATGGTGTTTCCCAGATTCTCGGCGAAGCATTGCCATCTCTCGGCTCGGGAGTTATAGTCTTTGTTACAATTCCGCCGAGTCGCGAAATATCTAAAACATCGGCGATATCGTATCCAAAACCCGCTGTCCCCGATGCAAGCAATACAGGATTATCGAAAACTTGCCCCGCTATTTCGATTCGTAATTTGTCTGCCGAATTATCCATTATCTTTTTCGCTTCCTGTTATCGTTATCGTAATACTTTGCGAAAAATTTACCCGCTTTCGTAAGTTTTCTCCGCTCATCGATTGTCAAACTATCGATTCCATATTGTAATATTTTATCGAGAATTTCATCGACATCTTTATTATCATTCGGCGGAATAATAGTGAAATCTGCATCGATTGGACTGTTTTTACTATAATAATGCTTTTTATTCCTATTATGTAACCATAAATAAAGTAATCCAAAAAGCATTCCACCGAGATGAGCGATATGCGCTATACCATCGGAAGTCCCTTGAATAGATAAGAAAAGTTCTATAATTCCAAAAATAATCACAAAATATTTCGCTTTCATCGGAAATACGAAGAAAACCAGCAGCAATCGGTTCGGGAAAGTCATACCATAAGCGAGAAGCAACCCATATATCGCTCCCGATGCGCCGATTGTCGGAACATCAGTGAAAAAATAAGCACAAAGTCCCGAACCGATTCCTGTGATGAAATAATATGTCAGAAATTTTTTCGCACCCCAATGCGTTTCGAGCTCTGTCCCGAAAATATACAGCGCAAACATATTGAAAAATAAATGCCAGAAACTACCATGCAAAAACATATAAGTAACAAATTGCCAGATATAGAGCTTTTGCGTGATAAGCGGCGGCACAAGTCCGAATAAATAAATAAATGTGTCGGGTGCAAAACTTTCGAGAAGAAAAATCACCGTGTTCACTATTATCAAACCGAGCACAAAACGCCTCGGACGACCGAAACCGATTCTAAAATGTCTTCCCGGAACTATTTTTTTATAATAATATCCCATAAGCTTCGCTTATTTTTAGTGCAGGCGTTCGCCTGTTTTCATTGTGCAACTTTTCTGACACCGAATTGTCATTCATTGTTGCACCAGCTCAATCAAATAACCATATTAAAATGTCTGGGCGACAGGCATTCGCACCCTTCGGGTGTTCTCTTCGCGTTGCGTTCGTCGGGACATTCCTTTGCAACGCCTGTTCGAGCAAAATAACTTTTGAAACTTCCCGGCGACAATGAATTGCTGATTTCATCAGCAAGACCCCGATTTTATCGGGATTAAGAAAAAAGTCACCATTAAAAAGAGCCGAATAGCTCAAAGTCGCCAATAGAAAGAACCGAAGGGTTCAAAAAGAGCCGAAGGGCTCACCATGCGCCTCCGCCTCCGCCTCCGAAACCACCGCCCGAGAATCCACCGCCCGAGAATCCACTGCCGCCACCGCTGGCTGTGCTTCCACGGGGATGCGATGTTACTGCTCCATTCATAGAATTCATCGCACTGCCGAGATTCGACATAAAGCCATAGGTCGTCAATGGTCTTTGGCTAACATACCAATCGGGTGGTTGGTCGAAAATATCCTTAAACTTTTCGGTCCATTCATCAGCGCAGCCGAGCACCATAGCATAAGGTAGAAGTCGCTCGAAAACGGTCGGGTCATCCTTTGCGAGACGCTTTATTCTATCTTTTTCGGCTCTGCGAACGAATTCCTCGAAACCTTTTGCATGAATCGCAGCAGCGGCACCTTTCCTTGTCTTTCGCGGCATCATCGGTGCGAAAATAAAAAATAATATTCCCGATGGGATTCCAGCCCATAAGAATGCCCAATTCGATATAACGAATGAACCGACAAAACCGAGTATAATGATAAAAAGACCTATTCCAAAATATTTACTTTTCACTTTCTCGGGGTTTTGCGGGAAATATTTTCGTTTGACGAGTGTGAAATATAATTTCGATTTAAGCAATTGCAGTTTCGAATAAAATTTATTTTTCAATGTCGATATGAAAATCGATTTAATTCCATCGGGGACACCGAGAGCTTCGAGTGTTTTGTCTTTGTTTTCGCCGACCTCGAAAATATAATCGAGGAATTTTTTCTCGAAACTGTTCAAATCGTCGGCATCTTCATAATTTTTCAGCAGAACGAGTGCATAATCTCGATTCTTTAAGAACAATAGTTTTTTAGTCTCGACCTCGACTATTTTAAGATATTTTCGCACTGCGAGGTCGACTATTGTCGCGGTAATATCTGAAATATCGGCTCTTTCATCGATAACTGTGCCCATCTCGGCGGGAGTTAAATCCTCGGGCGGTTCGTAGCGAACCATTATTGAAACTCCACGCATCGGGTCTCTGCCGTTGCGAAGCCATTTTGTGAAAAGAAGAATAAACACGATAAATGGTAGCGGGAAACATAATATCCAAAGCCAGTTGTCCTTAATGAACCAGATGAAACTTTGAGCAGCCGATGGTTTTCCGATAATTCCCTTAGGGATGCCGACAACAATCGATAATCCCTCGAGTGGATTTAGATAACCCGAAATAAATTGAAGACCATTCGATGTCGGTGTCCACTGGCAGTCATGAGCATCGGCGCCCCATTTGCCCGTATAACATTTTCCATCGACTTTGTCCAAATCGGTTTTTTCTGGAAGAATCACTGTAACGCTTGTAGAATGAATCGGGACTTCCCAGTTATGACCTGTAACCTCCCACCATAGTTCATCGTGGTTATCGAAAAATTTTGTCGCACGCAAAACTTTGTATGTGATAACATAATTTTGAATACCTTTGACATATTTATTAGAATTTCCGATTCTGATATGAATATTTTTGCCCTGTTTGGAAACCTTGTATTTCCGATTTCTGCCATTGCCATCGGTAATATCGATAATCTCTATACGAAGTTTATATTTATTCCCATATTTTGTTTTATATTTGTAAATGATGTCCCGATAAATACCGTGTCGTGATTCGCCATCGAAATCGACTTTGATATTTTCGGTGATTAAAACAGATGCATCGGCGTTAATAGTGATTTGGTCATCGAAACTTTTTATATGGTAAGCCCATATAATACTTGTGGATAAAATGATTAAAGCGAATAATATTTTTTTCATAGTTCCTCCATATCAAAGATTAAAATCGAGAGCCATTCGGCTCGTTTCATCGGGTTCAAATCCATTGACTATTCTCCGTTATTAAAAGAAATCCCAAGCAGATGGGAAGTCCCGAATTCATAGTCTAACTATGGAGCAGGGATTTGAAGAGCCATTCGGCTCGTTTCATCGGGTTCAAATCCATTAAC